>CANQIL010000003.1 GCA_947624045.1 uncultured Bacilli bacterium | reverse complement strand
GTCATATATTCCTTCAATATCTTTGTTGCCCATATTCTAAATTCAGTTGCTTTTTTTGAATTAACTCTATATCCAACTGCAATTATAGCATCAAGATTATAAATTTTAACTTCGTTTGTTTGTGTTTTGTCTTTAATTGCTCCATGTTGAGTGGTATTTTCCATTTTGGAAACAACCATACGCTCATTTAATTCTTCCTCATCAAATATATTTCTCAAATGTTTTGAAATTGCCGATACTCCAACATCAAAAACTTTTGCCATTCCTTTTTGTGTAAGCCATAGAGTTTCATCTTTAAATATAGCATCTACTATTATATTTCCATCACTATTTTTATAGATTATTAAATTATTTCCATTCATTTAAAATTATCCTTCCTTTCAGTTTTGTTAACTTATGTCGAAACTACCTGTTTTTTTATAATTTGTATTTTATTTATTACAGCAAAATATAAAAAGTAAATTCATTAAAATCTCTATTTATAAGCATTTCGGTATATACCAGTTTATATTAGTTTTATTTTCATTCATTTTTATCACCACTTTTACTTTCTTCTATTAATAAATCAAAATCTGATTTATATAATTTATCTTGTTTTATTCTATACTTTTCAAATTCCGTTAACGCTTTATCGCAAGCTATTTCATGTGATATTTTCCCAGCATCGTTCAATATATCTCTATCATCAGCAAGCAAAAATTTATCTATTCTTGTTGACCAATCTTCCATTGTCATAGGAATATGTCTTCTGGCTCTATTTTCTGCAATTTCTAAAAACGCACTAACAATACCTTCCAAATCTTGTAATTCATCTTTAGATAAATAATTCTTCGCAATTATAACATCAGATTCCGTTATCTTTCCATTAGGAGAATTTTTCCAAGATGTCAAACCCATATGTTCTTTTTTCGAATTTGCTCTATCATAAATGATTTCAGCAGCAGTTTGCTTAGATACTGCATAATGCATTTTATTTTGTACTTTTTTGAAAAAGTTAATTGATATTGGGGATTTTGGATCATAATCTATACTTGTAGCATAAATATCAGTTACTTTTTGATAAAATCTTCTTTCAGATAACCTTATTTCTCTAATTTCTTCTAATAGCTTTTCAAAGTAGTCTTTATCAATAAAGGAACCATTTTTCATTCTTTCCTTATCCAAAACATAGCCTTGAATAGTAAAAATTTTTAAAATGTTAGTAGCCCATCTTCTAAATTGTGTTGCTCTAATCGAATTAACCCTATATCCAACAGAAATTATGGCATCTAAATTATAAAACTCAACATTTCTTTTAACACTTCTATTTCCCTCTTTTTGAACTAATTCCATTTTGGAATAAGTTGAATTTTTTTCTAATTCTTTTTCGTTATATATGTTTATCAGATGTTTAGCTATTGCGGGTTGTTCAACATCGAACAATTCTGCCATAGCCTTTTGTGTCATCCAAAGAGTTTCATTTTCATATCTAACTTGAATGCCTTTATCTTTTTCTTGTACTTTAAAAGTGATAAATTCTTCAACACTACTTCTAATCATTAAATCTTTTGCCATTTTTTTCATCTCCTTTGCATTTGTTCTAAAATGTTGTAATCACCTTTCTAATTCCTAATGTAAATAATACTAAAATTACTATCATCTTAATAATTTTTAAAAATTTAACCAATTTAATAAAAATATGAAAGGCCAAAATCAAATAATTCAACCTTGGCTTTTTGAGTCATCTAAAGAGTTTATTTTCAATATCTTACTGGAATGCCTTTATTTTTTTATGAAGTTTAAATGTAATAAATTTTTTCCCTTTAATAGCTTTTATTGGCTAGTTAACTTCAACAATCCAATCTTCTCTATCCAAAATATTATTTTTTTTGCTTATATGATTGTTTTAAACTTTATTTACTATCTTATTTTCTTGTTTATTTTACTTATAAGTCACATTCCTTAATAATTTTTAGCATAAAATTTAATCACTACCTCTTTCATTTAATAATTTGATTCTTTCTGCATTATTTAGAATATCTAATTGATATTTACATATATCACTTAATATTTCAAATCTTTCTTCTTTTGATTTTCCTTCTTTAATTAGCTCAGCATTATGTGATTCTAAATTAGATAAAACAGTTAATTCATTAATTGTTGCATAATCTCTTACATTTGAATTTTTTGCTAACTCAGGATTTAATTCTCTCCATTTTTTAGCAGTAGTATGAAATAATATTACATTAAGAATATCAGCTTCTTCTGCATATTTTAACCACTCTTTATTTTTATAAAAATCATTATCAGGTAAGATGTAATTTTTAATTGCATTTGTATGAATTAAATAATTATTCTTTGTAAGTATTCTTTTTATATCCCATTCTCTATTTTGATTTTCTAACTCTTTTAATCTTTCAAATTCTTTTATTAAATATAATTTAAATACTGGACTTATGGCTGAAGCAAATTCAAATGCAATATCCTTATGTGCATATGTTCCACCATATTTACCCATTTTAGAATATATTCCAATAGCATTTGTTCTTTCACACCACTCTGTAACACTAGGTGTAAATGTCAATAAACCAACCTGTTTTCTAAAGTGTTCAGATTCGAACACTTTAAAATTAGGATTATAAATTTGTTCCCAAGTAGTTAAAAAATCTAATGTGCTTCTATTTCGCAACCAATTTCTTATAACATCTGCAGCTCTTGAATTACTGCTTTTTGCTTTGGCTATATCTGAAATACAAATATAATCTTTTTCATTTATATTGGTTACATTTATTCTGATATCTTGAACTTTTATTATTTTATTAGACATAATATTCACCTTCTTTCATTTTATAGTTAATACTTTTTATATATGTTTCATTGTCGTAATCAGTCGTTTAATTCCTAGTCAAAATAGTAATTTATTGTTTCTCTTCGACAACTTGTTGACTTCAACGAGTTGTTTCATCTACATTAAATCCCGAGTTTTTACAAGCCACTTTTACTTTATTTAAAACTTTTAAAAAGTTGCTCAAATCACTATACTCTAAAACCTCTTAAAGTTTTTTAGCATACCAAAATTCATTTCCATAATCATCTAAATGTTTTATGCTTTCAAAAGTACTGTCAGTATATTTATTTTAATGCTTTATTTACTATCTTATTTTCTTGTTTATTTACCATATAAATCATTATCTTTAATATTTTTTTTATTAATCACCTAATATTATTTTACAAATTTGTGCATATCTTTCTTTAAAAACTTCTTTTGTTTTTTCACTTAAATCATCATAGTCTTTTTCAAAAGCAGCTTTTATCCATTCTCTAACTTCGTTTAAGTTAATGTTGCATCTGTTATAAGCTAAATTAAACAACATTGGAATATTATCAAAATGAGCTAAAATATCTGCATCTGCTACACATAAATCTTCTAAAGTAGTTCCATTTTTACTGCTTCTATGATTGTAAATACAACTTAATACTCTATTCATTTTATCTACAGGATATAAATATTTGGACAACATTTCTTCTGCCATTATTTTTCCGTTTATATGATGGTCCTTCTTATCTCCCATTCGGCAAATCAAGGCAATGTCATGTAACAAAGCTCCTAATCTTACTACTTCTTCATTAGCATTATATTTTTTTGCTAAATCAATAGATTCTTTATACACATATTTTATATGTTCATTCCAAAAATCATAATTATCATCTGAGCTATTTTTATATTCTTCACTGTATTTTTTAACTTCTTTTTCAATTTGATTTACTATATCCATCTTTCTAATCATTCCTTTTGTCAAAACTTTTGTCGGAAATTCCGACATAAGCTATATTTACTTTTTTTCTCTAAAAATTATTTATACTTTTTTATAAAGATTTATAAGTAGCTTTTAATATTATTTAATACTATTACCTTCATTTATTTATAATTGTTTTTTGTTTCTTTATATCAAATCTATATATAGCTATTATAGTTGAAAACATTTCAATAAAAGTTGATATTAAAACCACTTATACATCTAATTTCATTATTTCCACCAATTAGGTAATAGCTTATCTAAAGTAATTACCATTTTATTCTCTAAGTCTGTAAGTATTTCTGTTTTTTTGTTATTATCTGATAGTTGTAACATTAATTCTCTACAAACACCACACGGCATCATTATATTGTTATTCTTACCAATACATACTAATTTTTCTATTTCTTGTTCACCGTTTGTAATCATATTACCTATGGCATTCCTTTCAGCACAAAACCCCAACGAACAAGCTGTATCTATACATACACCAGTATAAATGTTACCGTTTTTAGTTAATATCGCTGCCGCAACATCTCCAGCACTAACGCTACTTGAAATTTCTCTAGGATTCAAAACTTCCTGACATTTTTTATATAATTCATTCCAAATATCTTTATCGTTATACAAATATTCAATATGAATTGCATAAATGCCCGATTTAACTATTTCTTCTTTATAGCCACTTAGATTATTAATTCTTTCAACTGCCGTTTTAAAATCATTTGTACTAGAAGTTGTGTATCTTGTTCCTTCTAGTGTTAATAATTCTTCTACTGTATCATAATGATTTATTTCTTTTACTTTACAAATAATTTTATTATTTTTGGAATTAGTAAATTCAATAATATCATCTTTTTTCAAATTACTATAATTATGATTTTTAGTATTGGCACGAATTTCTATTGTCTTAGTTTTGTTTATAATAGCTTCAAAAGCCCTATCATTTAAATTCAATTTGTATTTCATTTGCTCACCTGCTTTATTATTAATTTTCTTCTTTAATTAATTTTTCATTTATATATCTATATTTCAAACTATTTTTACTTTGTTCTACTAACAAATCAAGTAATTCACTTGCATACCAAAAGTTAATTTTATAATTCGGTCGGCAGTGTCTATTATTTTAGACATCATTTAAATCTGAACTTTTTTCTTATATTAATAGAAAATTCATTTTCAATTCCGTCGAAATCGACGGAATTAAAAACTTGTCTTTAATATCTATCTACTTTTTATTTTTAATTAACATATTTATTAAATCATTCAAAAAAGCCAAAAGATTTTAAAGCTCCAATAATACCACCATTATTTTTATAATCAGAAAATTTTATTTTTTCCTTATTAGCAACAATATAATAATTATCACCAATGTTATGTTTTACTAATCCAAAATATATTCTATGAAGTTTTTTAGAGTATGAAAGATAATTAATTTCCTTTCCATTTTTATCAGTCAGTACTTTAAATTCAGTCTTATATTTATCAGTAATATTGCTTTCTTCATCTTCGGAAAAATTTAGTATAAATATTCCCGTTATATTTTCACTAGTATTATTAAAATAATATACATCATAAGATAACGGATGTAGTTCATACAAATATTTATGACTTCTTCCAACAAGATTTTTCCATCCATTAGTAGTTTCTTTATAACTATCAAATCGAGCTATTCCATTTTTTTCTCTTCCAACAACGAAATAAGTATTTTTATATTTTTTCTTAAAGGCTATTTCCTCAGGATTATTATAATCAAATTTATATGCATCTTCTAGCTTAGTAAATTTGAACGGAAGTTTATCTAACAAAGAATCAACATTAAGTATATTAAATAATAAAAAAGCGCTACCACCCATAAAAATCAAAGCCATTAAAGATTGCATTTGATTCTTTTTTCTTAAAGAACTATCCGTTATTTTTGCTAGTTTCAAACAATTTATTATGATAAAAATTAACGGTATAGTGTAAATAAGTAAATAGATAATTTTTATATAAGAATCTTTACTAAATATCATTTTTTCCTCCTAAAAAATTATTTTAATTATTTATCTGCCTTTGCAATAAATATTTTTTCTATAGTTGATATAAGCAATATAAGTTGACATTAAACTAACTATATTTGATATTATTCCTATTATAGAAAATACTGATATGTTATATGCTAACCAAAAGAAGTAACAAAATAGCGCAATTTTCTTTATTTGTAGTTCATTACCATTCCATACAACAAGCATATAAATAATGGCTGCAACAAATGGTAATAAAGTATAAACGTTTTTATAGGTTATAAAAGCTAGTAATAAATAAGCTATAACGAATAATATTAAAAATAAATTTGAACTTAACTTTTTATTATGCTCTTTTTTCAAGATGAAAATATTTCTAACTAAAGCCATCACTTTAGTTGCAAGACCACTATAAGCATTTAAGAAGAAATAATGTGATATATCAAATATATTAGCAATACACATACCTTTAAAAATTTTTTCCTTTGTTCCTAAATGATATGAATATAGCGTAATTATTAAAGCAATAGTTTCAATAATTTGCGATATTATGTACATCTTATTATTCCTCCTTTATAAAAATTTTGCTTTTTTATTTTAAATTTTCATCTATCCATTTCAAAAACTCTTTACTTGCATTTTTTATTTCACAACTTGAAATTTCTGCGACTTCATAATTATGTATTCTCTTTATTTCATTTTCAATTTCAGTAAATTTACTTTCTGTTGTCCTAAACTCTAGTTTATACTCAATACATTCTTCTAATTTATTATTCCACCAGTATTTAGATTTAACTTTACTAACATGGCTTCCAACTATTAATTTTTTTTCTAGTAATGTATCTATTATCTCATTAGCTATTTTTTCTTTTTCACATAGTGTTGTGACTATGATATATTTTTTCATAATTTATCTTTCCTTTATATTTTTTTAATTTTATCATCTTTCGTAAAAAATAACTAATTCTAAAACTCAATAACTATAGTTAACTTTTTACTATTAATATTTACACTTTTTCTTTTGCATCTTCTATTAATTTTTCATCTATATATTTATAATTTAAATTATTACTTTGCGATAAAGCCGATTTTTTAGTTTCCTTTTCATATAAATCTTTAGCTCCTTTAGCAACTCCTCCACCACGCTTTGCTACATTTAGATTTTCTTTTAAGCCATTTGGATGTTCTTCTTTCGCAATATCTCTTGTTGCTATTTCGCCAATATTGGTTAGAGCAATTTCAATATCAGTCATATTATCTCTCAAAGATTCTTTTCTAAGACCTTTGAACTCTTTATACTCGCTTGCTTTCATTCCAGACCAACTTTTATATATTTCATTAGTTAATAGAGCAAACTCTAATGGTTTGGTGATTCCTCCTTCTTTCCAAATATCAGTAAGCTTAAAGCGGTCCACAATTCCAGTTAATCTTGCTTTTATCCAATCATCATTATATCCTTTTTTTCGATAATATTCTACTGCTCTATTAACTGCAATTTCAGGGTTAAATACTTCATCAACTCTTTCGCTACCTAAATTAGCTAGCCAGACCTTAAATGGTTCTGCTTTAGGCGAAGGAACAGATTCAATTAATCTTAAAATTCCCTTTGTATCTAATGCGTCAGTATTCCTCATTTTTCCATCTTTAGCTCTGAATTTCAAACTCCGACAATTTGTCGGAAGTTCACTTCCTTCATCATTTATTAATCTTCTTTTAAGAGTAGTCCAATAATCACTAGCATCTTTACTATCAGTCAATGCACTTATAACATCAACAACACTAAAGTAATATTCTTCCTTTTCACTATCCCATATACTTCTTATTTCCTTACCTTCAAATAAATTTGAAATTGTTTCTATTTTATTTTTCAACCTTACACCTTCTTTTCTAAATATTTTAAATTGATATTTTTTCTTTTAATTCATTTTCTATTATCCAATTTATATCTTCTATAGCCTTATCCATATTAAATATACCATTACCGACTGGATAATAAACTGGATAAACTTTATATATGTTTCCCTTAATTTTAAGTGTATGACATTTTTTTCTATTTTCAGATACCGCTATTTTTTTATTCAAAACAATAGAACTAACTTGATTTCCAAAAGTGATAATAACTTTCGGATTAATTATTTCTATCTCTTTAAATAATAAGTTAAGATATTTTTTTAATATATCATCTGTTAGAGCTCTAGCATCAATCTGAGTACATTTTCCTAAATTAGTAATGAATACTTTATTAGTCACTATTTCATCATAGACATAATCTGAAAACGCATAGTCCCAATCTTTGGCTCTTTTTTCTTGAATTTGATTAAATGTATTTTCACTTAAAAGATTCACTTTATAAAATAATTTCCATATATTTTTACATCCAAGCCAAGGCGATTTTCTACCTTCCCAAGCTTTATCACTAGCAATATTTTTACCGGTAGGATTCATGAAAACAAAGCAAATATTAGGATTTTCTTCACAACCACCATTATATATAGAATCTAAATTTTTAGCTCCATATTTAAGTTGCATTTTATCATAATCTTTTTTTAAATCAATTATTTTCAAGAGCTCACCTTCATTTCTATATATTTTTTTAATAAATTTCTATTTGCTTTTTCATAATATTTTAATCTCTTTTGATATTTGAATTGACTATACTACCCTCATTAGCATCGATAAGATACTCATATTCTAAATTGTTGTATTCAAAACTTATTTCATACACAGTTTTACCATAGTCATTTTCTAATTCTATATCTAAATCATAAATACTACTTCTTTGTAATTTAGCATCATTTAAAGCAATATTTATAGCTTCTTCTTTAGATATATAATTACTAACTACACTATCATTATTATTAGTAGTATCATTTTGTGAATCGTTAACATTATTACTAGTTTCATTTAAACTATTTAATGGCTCACTTTTCTTAGTTTCATCATTTTTCTTAACTGTTTTTACTACAATTAAACAACAAATTAGTAAAATAATTATTACAATTAATACAGCAATTACGATATCTTTTTTCTTTTCATCTTTCATCTTTTTTTTCCTCCTTATCAATGAAATTTTTTCCTTAATAATTTTTTTCTTTTGCATTTTGTCCTTTAATTAAACCTCATCATCACTATATCACAATAAAGTCTATTTTGTCAAACAATTGTTTTAGATAAAATTTTAGAATAAAAGCAGGCTTATCTACCTACCTTTTTAGTACTAATTTTGTCTTAAAATTTGTTGTCCTTTTATCAAGTCATAACTAACTAGCTTGCTACTATCTAAGTTTTCTTTATTCATATCAACTGCCGTTATTTGACTGTTTTCATAAGTAGTATAATAGTAAATTCCCTTATCCATATTGCAACAAGAACTATAAATAGTTATTTCATATTTATCACTACCCATATGAACACAACCTCTTTGTTGATTAACACTTCCTAAAATTTGAAAAAACTGCGAAATACTTTCTGACTCAGAGTCACCTGATATAGAATTCATTTTAGTAAAAGTAGCCTTAACAAAACGTGATTGAGAAGACAAATCTCCTGGAAGACCTAAAGCACCCATACCTCTGCTATAAATATCAAAATCTAGTTTTTTAGAAAAATTATTAAGTGGCTTTTCAATAGAAAGATTCATATAATTATTTAAATTAAACATATGATAATCAAAGGTTGGATTATTAGTAAGCACTCCTACTTTATTGTCATAAATTTTTAAACCCTCTTTAACACTTTCAACCGTAATTGCTTTTTCTTTATCCGCAATTATCCAATGCAAAGGTGATGCAGGAAATTGCTCACTAAAGTCTATTTTAGCAAGATTCATATTAGCTAATAATTTTAAAGCATCCCGAACAGTAGCGCACTGTGATAAAATCCAAGGAATAAATTCAAAAGGAGCAATATTATCTTTAGATTCTACTTCTTCATTATAATAAGCATTTCCCGGAAAATTTAACCCAGCCATGCCTAAGCCTTTTTCATTAATCGCATCATAATATAAAGGATAATTATCTACTACCGTAGCCATTCCTATAATAGCAAAATGCTCATTCTTCCTACCCATTTTTCTAAAATTAAAAGGATAATTTCTAGGCGTAATAGTAACTGTTTCTTTATAAGAATATTCTAAATCAAAGTTTCTTCCAAAATAATGGTCTTTAGTATAATAAGTTATTGCTGTACACATACAATTACCTTCCTTTCGTACTTAAACTTATATACTAATCATATCACTATTTTTCTAATTCATTAACTTTTTTTATGATAAATTCTTTTGTCTGTGTAAAATCCATATTAAGACTAACAGCTAGTTCATTATACAAATATTTTTCAGCTTGATTAAAGTAATTACTATCTTTCTCACTAACTTTTTTCTTATTTTTTAAGCGATAATCATTTCTTAAATAAGTTGTTTTTATAATTTTTATTAAATCTTCATATGTACCTCTACTTAATAATTCTTTATAAGCTCTTTCGATATATTTATCATCAATATTATTAATAGGCTCTATATTAGGAATATTTTCTATTAATTTAAGAGCATCTTCCCGACTAATAACATCTCTAATAAAATTTAGTTTATTATCAACTGGTACATCAATAATTAATGACTCATCACTAACAGGTACTAATATATAATAATTAATACCATTCATTTTATTTTGTCTTATTTCTTTTACTAAGCAGACATCTTTCTTATAAACAACATAATCATTTACTTTATACATAATTGCCTCCTCTTTTAAAATGAAAAAACAGCTAAGCCCTAACAATTGGACTTACGCTGTTTGCTGCACATTGATTAAACTTAAAACTTTTTTTTATAAATCTAATTTAGCACATTTTATTAAATTTCGTAAGTTTTTTTTAATATTTTTTAGCTTACCATCGCAATAATATCTTCTAGTTGATGACGTCTACTTATAGGATAACGTGGTATTGTATATTTGTTATCATTTCTTGATGCTTTTCTACTGCCACCAACAAAAGCTAATTCAAACCCAACTTCTTTAACAGCATTTATAGATTTTTCATCATAAGCATAAAATGGAAAGCAGAAAGCTTTTTTAGAATTAGTTATTTCAATTGATTTTAATAAATCATTTTTAACTGTGTCATAATCTTGACATAGCATTCTAGCTCCTCTGGTAACTCCACTACAAAAGCCTTCATTATGCATATCGTTAGTATGAGATTCAATTTCTAAATATTCTGAGCCTTGATAATTACTAATATCCCACCAACCAGTTATTAAGAATAAGGTAGCATGAGCTTTATACTCTTCTAAAGCTGGTATTAAGGTATAGCCATTATGCCGACCTGTTCCCATTGCTCCATCATCAACTGTTAGTAAAACAGACTTCTCAGGCAATTCAATTTTTCCATACATCCAATCTCTAAATTCACTCATTGTTAAAGTCTTATAACCATTATCATTAAACCATTTTAGATGAGATTTAAACTGAGAAATTTCTTCACAAATATCTTCATTACAAACTTCACCCTTACCACTATCATAAAAGAAGTGATAATTTAAAACCGCTATTTTTTGGTCAGTTTTAGGCTTTTCAACAACATAAACATCTCTTGTAGCTTCAGCTTTATTATTACTTGAATCAAAAACGGTATAAGTAACTTGATACTTACCAACTTGGTCTTTATTAACGTTACTATTTACTTTTACTGAAGAGGTTATATCATTATCATAATTATCAATAGCTTTATAACCTGGCTCTTGATAGTCATTTCCGACTGTTAGATAAACTTCTTTATTTTCTAAAGTAATCTCAGGTGGTGTTTTATCAACAACTTGGACTTTTCTTGTAATTGTTTTACTTAATTTTTTATATTTAACAGTATATTTTAATTTATAAGTACCTATCTTTTTAGTATTTACAGTACCAGTAACTTTTACTTTACTAGCTAAGTTTTTTCCCTCGTAAGTTGCCTTTACTCCTTTATCTTTATATTCTTCATTAACAAGATAAGTATTTTCTTTTCCTAGTAATTTAAGTTTTAACTTAGAACTAACTCCATGAATATTTTGATAAAGTACAAAACCTAAGCCACTAAGAAGAATAATTACAATAAAAATACTAATTATTATAATTATCTTTTTCTTAACTTTACCTTTTTTTCTTTTCATAATGCACCTCTTTATTTATCTTATATCTTCTATTAAATATTTATCAATTACAGTAACAAATTCTTTATAGATTTCTTTTTTAAACTCTTCATCAGGAATGCTTTCAATAAATAAGTCTGGGTCTACTAGTTCTAGTTCTAGTATTTTATAAGTATATTTATCTTTGACTAAGTCAATACGCATATATTTAGCTTTACTATATTCTTTTATATTTATAACATCATTAAATATATTAAAGGCTTGATAAGGAATATCTTCTTTTTTTACATATTTTTCTTTCTCATATTTAGAAAATATACCCGGGTATCTTATAATGCCATATTTTAGTTTTTTATCTAGTACTATTAATGATAATTCACCCTCTTCTATTCCAGAAATAAAAGGTTGGACAGAAAATGATGTTAAGTCTTTTATTTTATCTAAATCTTTTTTGTTTTCAATAATATAGGTATTATTACCACTTTCAGATATGGCTGGTTTAACAACTTGTTTTTTATCTTTAAATTTAAAATCTTTACTATTTTCATAAAACTTAGTTGTAATTCTCGGAATATTATATTTTTCTAATAATTCATATTGCTTTTTTTTAGAAATATTATTATAAATAATTTCTTTATCATTAATTGTCTTATTATTTGTTACAAATTTTAAAAAATTATCTAAGTCTTGGCAGTAGCCCCATACTGAGCTAATTAGGCAATATTCATTAGTAATTTTATCTTGCCAAGTAATTATTTTACAGTAGTAGTTATTTTTTAAGAAAAATTTTTGTAAGTATAAATCAGCTTTTACTTTATTTTGATACTTAGGTGATGATACTATAAATAGCCTTTTTTTAGAATTTATTTTGAAAAGGCACATTAGGTTATTAGTAATATAGCATAATTTTAGTCTTATTTTATAAATTATTCTTTTAATTTTCATCTTTCAACATCCTTACAAAACAATTTATTTTATAAAAGTTATGAATAAGGGCTTTTTTATTAATCGCAAAGTTTACTCTAGCGACCATTTCATCAGGATAAGGCCAAATAAAGTTTTCACCCATTAAATATCTTACTTTTCCATAGTTAAATAAAGCTTTTAATAAATCATACTCTGAGTTTATTAAGTTACCTTTATAATATTTACCTTTTAAATCAGTAAAGTCAACTACTATAAAGAAGCCTGATTGAGGATAAGTTTTTTTTCTAATTTTTACATTTTTAATACCCTTTAATAATTGAAGCTTTATATCATCATCTTTACTATATTTAGAAATATCCTTAATAATTTTTTCTTTAGTTTTACTACTTTTTATATAATCAATGCCATAGATTAAGGCACTTACTAAGTCTAGTTGGTATAAATATTTAGGAATAAGTTTTTGAAAGTATTTATAATAAGCTTTATATCTTTTACTACTAGCATTAAAGGCTCCGCGAACGGCTTCTACTTGCAAAACAGGAACGGAATCCATTAAGTCAAACATTTCGGTAGCATAACCCCAAAATATAGGTGTTGGCATAACGACAAAGCCGGCTCTAAAACTAGCTAGACCAAACGATTTAGAAATACCAAATAAGGAAATAGTGTTGTTAAAGTACTTAGGTATGGAAGCTATAGGAAAGGCTAGTTTTTCTCTATCAAAAGTTAAATCGCGATAGATTAAATCATCAATTATAAAAACACCTTTTTCTAAGCAAACGTCGCTTATTTGTTTTATAAGGTCTATATCATCTATAGTTAAAACGTTACCTATTGGGTTATGAGGATTTATATTTAGAAAAGCTACACATTTGGGGATATAGTCTAATTTATCTTTATATTCTTTTTCTAAACGCTTATTTATAGCAGTTATTTTTTCACTAAGTTCATTTGGGTTAACGAAAAAGTCATCTTCTTCTTTTAAATCGATAGTTTCGCAGTTAATGCCCATTTTTTCAGCAATACCTACAAAGATACCATAAGTTGGAGCCGGAATAATAATTACATCGTGCTTTCTAGCAATGACTTTTAAAATCAGACTAAAAGCTTGAGTAGTTGAATTAGCAAAAGCTACATTATGAACACCTATGCCACTACAATATTCATTATCATCTTTTGGAAAGCCCTCTTTGATTAAGTAATTTACTAAATCTAGTCTTGCCGCAGTTGTACCTATAGTTGAGGGGTAACAATTAAGACTTCTTTTAAAACAAGCTTTTATTACGTTAAAAATGCAGTTAGGAAAGGGCTTATAACGTAGAGGATTTCCATTACTTAGAGTATCACTACTATATATTTCTTTAACTTTATCATCACCATATTTTTCTATTTCAAAGTTTACCAAGTCATATCCGTCAACAACTTTTTTAGCTTTGTTATCAAAGTATGTATGGTCTTTCTCTGTTGCCATAATTATTTTTTCTTGTTCTAATTCTTTATAGTTTTCTACTAATTCTTCTAAAGCCTTAGAATAGTTTTCTCGTCTTTCATTACCATAAATATTACTTTTATTTTTCATAATATTCGCCCTTTCTTTTTTTAAATATAAAAGGAAATAATTCTTGGAAACTACCATTGAAATAGCTAACTAAAGCATAAACGCCAAAAGAGATTAGCCCGGTTATCATTAAAAGTGGTATATGCATTAACCTAGAATTTATATTAGTAGGAACAACATTTTTTAAAATGATTAAGACAACTATAAAGACTATTGAACAAGGGATATATTTTTTTACTTTGGTAAAAGTTTCTTTAAAGCTGATGTTATCTTTTTTGTATAAAACATACATTGAGTAGATAATAGAAATAGTATAACCTATTAAGCCACATACTATAGCGCCATTAGCAGGTTGCAAACCTAACCTATTAAATAATAAGACAAACGGAGCATCAAATACTAAGTTAAATATTAAACCGATTACTATACTGATAACTACTTCTTTATATTTACTTAAGCTTTGTAAGATATTTACTAGTACTGTGAATATTCCTCCAAATAAGGCATAGTAAACAAAGTAACTATAAACTACTGTACCTATTTCACTATGACCATAGAAGACTGTCCATAAGGAATTAGAAAAGAATGATAAAAATAAAGTTAAAGGAACAGCTATGTAGAAGATATATTCAAGTGATTTATTAATTTTACTAGTAACATCTTTCATATTTTTCTTTGTGTAGCTTGAAACTAAATTAGGAGTTAGGCTAGTATTTAGACCAATGATACCGGCTAGGATAATACCATTGAATTTGCCACCCCATATTGTGAAGATACTACTTACGGCTTCTGTCGTCATAGCGTTTATGTGTAAAACATCAGACATTGTTCTTTGAATGATAATCATATCGGTTAATTCATAAAGGTTACTTACTATACTAATGATAACGTAAGGTATGGCATAGATAAATAAACGTTTAATTATTTTAGTTGCTTGAGCTTTAGTAGGCTTTTTAGCTTTTTTCGAATAGATTTTTGAGCCTTTAAGTTTTACTTGTAAATAAACTAAAGAAAAAACGGCTCCAATAAAAGCAGCAAAGACAGATATACCAACGGCTGTTGTTAAGCCTAGATTAAAGACTTTTAAAGCTAAGTAGCAACCTAGTAGGATAACGATAACGCGTACTAATTGCTCTATTACTTGAGAGATACTGCCGGGTGTTATAATTTTATGTCCTTGTAAAAAGCCTCTTGTTACACTTAAGAATGGAACTATCAAGATAGCAAACGATACTAGTCGAAGTATTAAAACTATATCATCAACAGTATTGCCACCTAGTCCAGAAACGGCTATTAAAGAAGCAATAGGACGAGCTAATAAGAATAATAGTAAAAACATAACAATTGATAAGGCAAAAATAACAACTTTGGATATTTTATAAATATTAGATACATCTTCTTTATTACCTAAGGCTAAGTACTCACTAGTTAGCTTACTAACTGCAAAAGGAAAACCAGCACTAGATATTGATAAAAAAAGGGCATATACATTATAACCATACCCGTATAAAGCTCCACCTTTTTCCCCAATTAGAGCATTAAAAGGAATAACATAGATTACTCCAATAATTTTTACAATAATAATACCTAGTGTAGATATAAGAGCTCCACCTAAAAATGTATTTTTCTTCATAAAGCACATCCCTTTAAAACCCTATTAATAGTTTGTTTTAATTTGTTTTTTCTATTCACTTCCCATTATATCATAAAAAGGCAAAGTAACCTAACACATTTTTAGTTTAGTATTAATTCTTTTTTCCAAATCTTTTAAAAGGAAATATTACATAATCAGCTTTTCCTAATATTTTTTCTTTAGAAAAAGCTCCAAAATAACGACTATCAATAGAAACTGTTCTATTATCTCCTAAGACAAAGTATTTATCTTTAGGAACTTTTTCTTCAAAGTCAGCTGTTTTTTCGTGATAAAAATTCTCAGCTATTTTTTTATCGTTTATATATAGTTTATTATCTTTATAAGTTATCTTTTCACCTGGTAAGCCTATTACTCTTTTTATTAAATATTCATTTTTATTGTCAATTACAACTATATCAAATCTTTTTATGTCTTTACCTAAGTAAGATAGTTTATTTAATATTAAAATATCTTTATCTAGTAGTGTTTTTTTCATAGAGTCGCCACTTACTAATATAGGTGTTGCGATAAATGTTTTAAATAGTATGATAATGACTATTATTAATATGTAAGTTATTATTTCTTTTTTAGAGATTTTATCTTTTTCCTTTGTTTCTTCTTCCATTATATTCACCATTACTATTATAGAATAAATACCAATTATTTAGCAATATTTTTTTGTATATATGAAAAACTAAAAGGACACTCATTCGCTATGAATAAGTGTCAAATTGAATTAAATGTCTATCAAACATTAAAGGTAGACATTCAGCATACCAAAACTGAAAGTTTCCTCCTCTATTCTTAGCAAGATTATCTTGCTAAAAATATTGTATCATAAAATGCACTTGTAAGCAACAATAAATGAATATTTTTTATTTTTTTAATTGTACCTTTTTATATTTCAATTTTTATGAATTATCCTATTGTCAAACAATTCAATATAGTATATAATTAATTACAGGGAATATTTCAGTTGTTGGGTGTCTACCTCCTCATTCTTATTAGAATAGAAAGGAGGTCTGGTATAAATGCAAAAAAGAATTTTTATTATAAAAATCTTTCGATACATTTGTATCATTTTATTGTTAATAATTTTTTTGATTATTATAATAAAAAAATAGGCACTCATCAGTTATGAGTGTCAACTCAAAATACAGGTAGACATTCAACATGCAAAAACTGAATGTTTCCCTTTTTTATTTTATGCAAATTTTCCTTGCTAAATACATAATACCATAAAAGTAACTTTTAAGCAACATTTTTACTCAATTTTTCTACACTTTTAAAATTACTAGTAAATTCAGTATCTAAGTTCTTAATATGTTTTATATACTAGCTTTAATTCTAGACCATTCTTTATACATAAACCTATTAGAGTTAGTTCATATGAATTATCAGAATATTTACCACCTGAAATTTTAAAAGAGTTAATCTTGTCTAAAATAAGCATATTATGTGACCCAAAGAATTTGTGCAAACGATGTCTGCACTTTTTCACTTTTAAAGCATTTAATATAATATTTTTTCATATATTTTTTAGATTTCGTACACTATGTAACATTTTCATAAATTTTTCACAATTTTTCACTTCGTTTTTTTACACTTTTAAAATACTATAAATTCAGTACCTAAGTCTAAGCTAACCATTTAATATACCCTGATTATTTCATTAACATTATTATAGCTTTGTCTTTTTTCTTTTTTACTTCTTGTATAATTTGGCAGACGCGTCTGCTAAATTATTGGACTTTTTTTATTAAATCTAATATTAGCGAGCCAATTTCAATTTGCTATTTCTAATAATTTCTTGATTTTTGATAATCTGATTCAGTCAAAACTCCAATAACATCAATAACAATAAAATAATAATCTTCCTGAAATTTATAATTTATTTATCTTCTAATTCAAAATTTAACATATCCTTAGCAACCTCTTCATATAAATCTTGCTCATGTTTAATAGTATCTATTAAGAAAGCTTTATCTTTTTTATATTCCTTTAACCCTTTCATATAATGATTCCTATCGCTATCAAGAACAATAAAGGGCATAATATTATTTCTTAAACATTCTTTAAACATTATCATTCTTCCTACCCTACCATTGCCATTTCCAAAAGGATGAATAAGTTCAAAACGATAGTAAAAATTAATTATGTCTTCAAGAGTAATTTTTTCTAAATTATTATACTCTTTTAATAAATTATCTAAATCATTATCAACATTTTCAGGAGCTGATGTATTTATAATATTAATAAGTCCAATTTTATTAGGCACTACTTTAAATCCACCAACATTATAACGTGGATTTTCTTCATAAGAAGTATTTCTTTTTAATATCATATTCATTTTTAACATTATTTCTTTAGATAACTTTTCATCAATAATATCTAGACAATAATCGAAAAGACGAAAATGATTTCTCATTTCTATTAAATCATCAATGTTTATAGCAACGTCACTTTCAGGAATAAAAGAATTAGTTTCAAAAATTTCTTCTGTTTCGTCTGCAGTTAAACGTCCCCCTCTATTTTATTAGAGTTATAAGCAAAATTAACTTGAGAATAATGATAAATATTACCCTTAAATTTTGATTTTCGCTGTTCAACTAATTCTAGTTTTATTTTATCTATTAGCATACTATCACTTCCCATTAATAATTTTTTATTATTAAAAAATAAGCACTCATCAGTTATGAGTGTCGTAAAATCCAAATAGGTAGACATTCAACTTACCAAAACTGAATGTTACCTTTTATTTTTGGCAAGATAATCTTGCTAAAACCATAGTATCATAAAAGTAACTTTTAAGCAATATTTTTACTCCATTTTTCACTTTTTTAAAATTTCTCGTGCTTTCATTTTCAGCTAGTTAGTATTACTAACCAACTGACTTTCTTTATCATGTAATTAACCTTTTAACTAGTAAAATTAGTATATGTAAGAATTATAAATAAATCACAAAAAAATAACTGACGCACCAAATTAATGGCTATCAGTACTAGACACTTATAATTGTACTCTAAATTTTTTTAATGTCAATAACTTTTCATCACCAATTCTTTATTGATAATTAACCACAAAACCATTCATAATAAATGAAATTTATATGAAACTAGGAATTTATTGCAGAAAAATAGGACTCCATCAATTAAGACAGTGTCCATGCAAAAGTGTAAACACTTTTTCCTCGCATAATTATATTAACATATAATAATAATTATGTCAAACTATTTTTTTCAATATTTATGCTATAATGTTTTTTTATTATCTTATCAAAATAGCCATATATTGATTTTAATAGTTCATTATTATTATAGTATTCTTTGTGTAAAAGTATTCGCCCATAAAATAAATTATTTATATCATTAGTGACATTTAGTTTAACACCTGTGCTAGTCACAATTTTATTAAACATATAAAGTGTATAAGTTATTTGCCTTATTCTTGAATTACTTAATTTGTTTTGTCTTGTTTTCTTTTCTACTCCACAATTGTCTAAATAATGAACTATTTTAAAATCAGGAGCAAAATTATTATCTTTTTTATCAAGGTCACATAAAATGCAAGAATTATGAGCAACCGCATTTCTTAATTTTACAATTTCCCTTAAAATAAAAACGTTATCAATTTCATTCTTCAACTTATACTCTTTAGCAAAAAATTCATAAAAATTAACTAAATCACCAAATGTTATTATTTCTAGAAATTCCCAAACTGGTATGTTTTCTAATTTTTTATCTTTGTCAATATCATATTTGGAAAATATCTTATGATAATATTTACTTCCAACTTTTTTTAATATATCATTATGTACTTTTTTAGAAAACTTTTCATCATTAAAATCTTTCTCTAGATACATATTAACTATTTTATAACCATCTTCTTTATAAATATCTTCTATTAAGTTTAAAATTCTTATTTTTAAATAATGCTCAATATCAATAGTCATTTTAAATAGAACTAATCTAACTCTGTAATCAATAATAGATAAATCCTTTAAATAAGCAAAATCTAAATCTATAAATTTATCAACAACTTTTCCATCAATGAAATATCTATCAAAATTATGCTTATATGCTGTCACGTTATAATAATTATTGTTGTATCTCAAATAATTTTCCGCCTCAATATCAGTCATTTTTTCAAATTTAATATTTTTTTCTTTTAAATATGAGACCATTTCAGAAATTTTCATCATAGGTCTTGTAGTGTTTGTAATATAATTTTCAACCATACTATCGCCCTCCTAAAATAAAATATATAATTAAAATACTTTGTGACAATATTATCATTTGTACATTTCTCTTAACAATTTAATAATAATACAAATGTTCGCGCTTGTCAATAGAACAAATTATGAAATTTATAGTTTACCTTTTTTTTAAATTAAAAAAAAAGATAATTAAAAGTTAATTACCCTGAAAATACAAATTATTTTTTAGTTCTTTCTTTAATACGATAACCGCCAACTTTTTCTTTAAGGAAATTAAGTTTAGCACGTCTTACTTTACCTTTTCTAACAACTTCAATATTAGCAACTTTAGGTGAATGAATTGGAAAAGTTCTTTCTACTCCAACTCCACTTGACATTTTACGTACTGTAAATGTTTCAGATACTGAGCCACCACGACGAGCAACCACAACTCCCTCAAAAGCTTGGATACGTTCTCTTTTTCCCTCGATAATCTTTACGTCTACTTTAACAGTATCACCGACACGGAATTCAGGAACATTTGGATTAATTTGTTTTTCATTAATTTTGTCTATTAAATTCATAAGTCCCTCCTAAAAATATTTTTTTAGTTAATCATAATCAAAAGATAAGCGGATTAACCCACTAGACAAACTAGATTATAGCATAGAAAAGGAAAAAATGCAAATAAAATATGGCAAAAAATGCAAATAAAAAAGATGCCTTTTAGAAATCAGCATCTTTCATAACATATTGATATACTTTGTCAACATCTTCAACGTAGAACTCACTCTTTACTTCATTTACTTTAACATATACAATTGGCTTTTCTAAAGCATCTCTAGCATCAAGTAATTCCGTAAAGCTTAATACTTTAATTAAACGTTTATTTTCACTTACTTCATAACCATTTCTAGCTACAACGATTACTCTATCATATTCTCTTAAGATTTGTTCTAATTTACGTTTATACTTACTCTTAGCACCTGATACTTTTAATATCATATTAATTAGTTTAATAAGAACTAATATTCCAATTAAAGCACATACAGCACCAATTACAGCATTAATATAATTACGATTTGTCCAACCCTTTTCCTCAACAACAACATTCTTATTATTGTTTAGAGTTTGTGATTTAGAAATACCATAAGTTTGAGAGCCTAATGGAATAGTAACAGATGATATTCTTCTAGGACCAGTAGACTCATTTAAGTATAGAATTACATCTAAGTAAGCCTCAGCATTAAGAGAATATCTACTCTTATAACCTGTTACATACTCATTATAATATTTAAAGTCTACATCAACATTACTTGAAAATTGAATCGTATCATTTTGATTAGTAATATTAGTATTTGGTACTAATACATCTTCAGATGTATATAATACTTTTTCATTATTATCACGGTCAACTATTTTTAAAGAGCCAACTACATAATAATCTAACTTATAATCAATTGGACTTGATAATTTTACATTATAATTAAATGTAATAGGAATATCTTTAGTAATTAATGAAAGATATTGCATATCTTGTCCTAAACAACTCTCAGCATAATCAGAATTTTCTTCCAAACATACTTTGTAATCAGTATTACTACTTTCATTATAATTAACTATTTTACTCTCATTATAAGTAACAGCGTCAATTATAAATCCAAAAGCTGCTCCTAAGAATAGAAGTGAGAAAAGAATTAATAAAGCGACACGAACTTCATAACCAATATAAAGTCCTCCACTACTCTTATAATTATTTGTTTGAAGATTACTATCATTAGATTCATTAGAATCAGAAGGCATCATATAGTTATCATTTTCTTTAAGAATATCAGCTTCTTTTTCCTTTTCTTTTTTGGAAGATTCTTTAGAAACAGTTTCTTCTTTTTCTAATGTTTCTGTTTCAGGTTTTTTCTCTTCCTCAAGATCTTTCATAGTATGTTCTTCTTTTTTCTCTTCTTCCGTTAGGATATTTTCATTTACTTCTCCCTCATCACTTAGAAAATTAAACTTTTCATCTCTTTCTTCGTTTTTCATACTAGTTAATCACCACCTAAAATCCATTCATTTAGTTTTACTGTTGGCCAACCTATAAATCTTAATCTTAATTTATACTTTCCAACTATGTCTTTTACTTCAACCAACCAATTATCTTCATTCTTGTTGTAATCCCCCTTAGTATGATAATATCTTACACCATGTATGTTCTGTATGTCAATAACACGGTGAACTAAGATAACACCCTCTTTTCTAAAGGCTATGATATCACCCTCAGAAACCTTTTTATCTTTTTTATCTAAAACAACTACGTCCCCTTTGTTAATAGTTCCAGTCATACTTCCGGACCCAATTGTTAAAGCCAAATATCTTCCAACACCACTTACTAAGACAACTAAGACTGATAGTATAAGTACTAAACATATTCCAATAACACTAGCAAGCTTTCTTTTTTTCAAATCTCTTCTACTATCTTTTATTTTTTCCTTTTTACTAAAATAAGCTCTACTCAAATAATAAATTAATATCATTGGAATAACTGTTAAGATAGTATTTGATAAATAATCACCTAAATTAGGAATAATCGGAACAATATATGTAGGAAGTTCCATTAAAAGCCTATAAGTAATATTATTACCAACTGATGTCATATAACCTAAATAAGTTAAAAGAGCATTTTTACTAATTACAGGTAATATTACTGTAAATAGCGTATCTAGAAAATCTAATCTAGAACTTACTTGTCCTAAGGAAAACTTAGTAACAATTTCAATTGCTGAAAAGACTACTGCTGCTATAAATAAACCTATTTTAAAGTATTTACACTTCTTGGCTAAGGAAACTCTTATTGTTTCCATAATGATTATAAACATTGACTGAGTAAAGATATTAGTTAAAATACCTTTTACAGTCATTGAATAACCATTTTTCAAGAAACCTGAAAAATACCCGGTTATATAAGTAATTAAGTAATAGACTATTATCCAAATAACTATTGTTAAAAGGACATCTTTTGAAGCTCGTTCCTCTCTTTGATGAAAACCAAATAGCCATAAACATAACCCTAAGGGTATTAGTAAAATAGCTAAGTACACTAGCATATTGAAACCTTTAATTATGAAAAAAGTAAAGATTGCTATTAATGCTAGTAAAGATTCAATCAAAAGAATTCTTTGAGATTCTTTTTTCATAAAATCTCCCCTTTTTAATCATTTAATACACTTTCAGGCAAATCACTATCATCTTGTACATATATTATTGAAAAACTTAAGTTTGAAGCTTTAACGTCTTCGGTTGGAATCTTACTTGTATCAATAGGATTCTTCAAACCTAAAGTTAGTTTCATTTTTACAGTTGTGTTTTTAGCTAACTTGTCACCGGCTTTAACTTCTTGTCCAGCTTTAATTTCAGTGCCAATAATATCACTATTATAAGTAAGAGTTGCTTTTAAATTATCACAAAAATTTTTATCATCATCAGTTTGTTCATAACCACTATCGGTTGCGGTAGGTGATTTACATTCCGGTTTACTTTGAGTTATGCTACTGACTACCGCGTCTATTCCACCATTATTTTTGACATCAAAAGTAAATTCCACAGTATCTGTTGGCTTAAATAAGTTTACCGAATAATCTTTTAAAGTAGTACTATTAGTACCGTCAATCTTTGGCTCTATATAGGTTGCCTCTCCTGTTTTAGTAGCTTGAATACTATCACTAACAAAATGTATGTCCCAACCTGCATTATTTACTTTACCGGTACCTGTTATTGTTAGATTTCTACTTAATACGGCATAACCTATTGTTAAGCCGAAAAGTAAAATAGCTAAACAAATCGCAACTATGGTCTTTGTTGTTCTATTGTATCTCACTAACATCACTCCTACCTAGCATAAATAAAGTATAACACAAAACTTACTTGATGAAAACATTTTTTTTGAGTTAGACACTTTTTTACATTTCTGAAAAAAAAGACAGTTTTTGTGTCTTTTTATTAAACGTCTTGGTCGAATAAGAATGCAATATCAGGTAGTTTTACGTGTACTTCATTAGTTGGTATTCTAGTAGCTGTAGACAAGTACTCTACTTTTACCATTACATTTTTAGTTGCACCAATTGTTAATTCCCTATCTGCAAGACTAACTGTGCTATCACCTTTTGTTACGTCTGTATTATTATAAGTTACAGTATACTTAACAGACGCATTAGTATTATCACCGTCAATACCACAAATAATTTTTTCATCTGCTTCTTTTGTTGGACCACTTGTTCCAGTACAAGTAATAATTCCATTTCCTGTAATTGAAGTCAAGTGAGCAGGTATGTCACCATTATTATTCAAAGTAACATTTAAAGTAGCCCAGTCACCAGGTTTTCTCAAAATTACGTGTAAATCTTCAATAGATGTGACACCCTTTGTGATTTTTGAGTCATAAGTAATTTTTACGTCATCACCACTTGTTTGTGAAGTTGGGTCTTTCATTTCAACTTTCCAACTAGCTTTTTTTACGTCAGCTGTTCCCTTAATAGTTAATTTCTTAGCCAATGCTGCATAAGCAATAGATAAACATACTACTACAGCAATTAGACAAATAACTACAGCAGTCTTAAAGTTTCTATCGTCTTTGCTTTGTTTAAATTCTTTGTTCATCATAAGTCACTCCTTATCACTATATCCCTATAGTCTTTATCATTGATTAAAGTATAACATAACCTCTTTTTAATTAAAAGTCTTTTTACAAAAAAAAGAAAAAGGACTGTAAAGTCCTAAAAAGTCATTTTTAAATTATCCACCAATATTTTTTTGTGCATAGTTAAATGATAGACCACTTAATGTAACAGTTACATCATTTTTAGGTAATTCAGTAGTCTTAGCATTATCATATTCAATAACAATTTTAATTACTTTAGAATTAGTCGCATCTAAATCTGTGTGTCCTGTTAAAGTTCCAATACCATTAGCAGTAATTGGTACGTCATCATATGTAACTGAAAAAGTTACATTTCCATCAGAACCATCACCAGTAGCTCCACAAATTAATTTTTGGTCATTTTCAGCACTATCACTCTGTCCCTCACAACTAACGTTTAATTTAGTTACATTAGTTAATGTTGCATCGATATCTCCTCCATTTACAGCCTTTAACTTAATTGTTGCTTTATCACCTGGCTTTTTAAGTTTAACTGATAATGAACTTACTGTTGTACTTTTATCTGGAACATCTAATTGGGAAACTTCCGCATCACCAACAGTTTCATAACCTGTTGCCTCTTTTTCTAAATGAACATCCCAAGTAGCTTTCTGTACTGTAGCAGTACCCTCAATATTCAATTGTTGTGACAAAGCCGCATATGCTACTGATAAACATATAACAGCAACACATAGTGCTATCACTGTAATAATCTTAAATGACCTATTATTCTTATTTTCTTGCATTTTTAATTTTCTCCTCCTTTATTATATTTAAAGTATAGCACAAGGAATTTTTCTTTAAAAGCCTTTTTTATAAACTTTACACATTTTTATAACATTTTATTTGACAAATTTCTTAAAAATTATTGATATATAAAGCTTTTAACTAACTGTAAAATTTACATAAATATATAAAAAAACAAGCTATTTACCTTTACTTGTTTGTCTTGTATAATAATTATTTAATTCATATAACCTAACAGTTGCCTCTTTTTCTAAAGCTTTAAGTTGTTTAGACATCATTTCTAATTCTTTTTGTTTTAAATATTCTCTATATTTATTTTTAACTTCTACTCTAAATCTTTCTATTTGATTTAAAGCTTCTCTAAAACTATCTCCACTATCATCATCACTTATTAATAACTCTGTTAAAATAGCTAATAATTTATTATATTTTTTAGCAACCTTCTTATATACTAGTGGATGAGCTAATACTTTACTTACTACTTCTATATTACAAACACTACTATCATTAATAGTTAAATTTTTATTATGAGAAGTCATTTGAAAACCTACTATATTATTTATTTCTTCTTTATCAATAAGTTTATATTTATTTTTCTTTTTAATAATAACATACATATAAAACACCTACTTCTCTAATAAATCTGGTCTTATTTCTTTTGTTTTTCTAAGACTTTCTTTTTGTCTATATTCTTCTATTTTTTGATGATTTCCTGATAATAAAACTTCAGGTACACTCATACCTTTAAATTCTTCTGGTTTAGTGTAAGTTGGATAATCTAATAAATAATCTTTATTAAATGATTCTTCTAAGTGACTTTGTTCTTTTATAACTCCAGGTATTAATCTTACTATTGAATCTACTATTACCATAGCAGGTATTTCTCCTCCTGTTAAAACATAATCTCCTATAGAAATTTCTAAATCAACTATTTGTCTTATTCTTTCATCAAAACCCTCATAGTGTCCACATATAATTATTAAGTGTTTTTCATTTGCTAATTGATAAGCTTGTTTTTGTTTATAAGGTATACCACTAGGTGTAAGTAAAATAACTTTTGAATAATCTTTTCTTAAACTTTCAACACAATCATATATAGGCTGAATACTAAGTACCATACCTGCTCCTCCCCCATAAGGGGTATCATCTACTTTTTTATGCTTATCAAGGGAATAATCTCTAAAATTATGAATATTAATAGTTACTTTTTGTAAATCTTTAGCTCTTTTAATAATTGACTCTTCAAAGATACTTTTAAACATATTAGGAAAAAGTGTTAGGATATCTATAACCATTATCTCACCTACTTTTCATTAATCTTAATAGTAAGCTCTTTTTTCTCTTTATCAATATTTACTATTTGGGGTGAATAAAAAGGAATTAATATTTCTTCATTATCTATTAAAACTCTTATTATTTTATTTTTAGGACTTGCTTGAAATATCTCTTTTATTATTCCCACTTTTTTATTATTTGTCAAGACTTTATAAGTAATTAAATCTTCATCTAAAACTTCATTAGTATTTAAGTTTAACTTTTCTTTTTCAAAATAGACATCTTTTTGCATTAAAAATAATACTTCATTAATATTAGTATAATCATTTAAAGTTAACATTTCATAGTTTTTATGATGACGATATGTCTTTATTTCATATATCTTATTATCTATATAAATATTATTTCCTACTATAAAAACACGACTCTTATAAGGAAAATTAGAAATTATTTTTATTTCACCTTTGATACCATGAGTACTAACAATTTTTCCTACTTTTACTAAATTTCTCATCTTTACTCTCCATTTAATTCATATAAAAGAATGCTTGCTGCTATGGCTACGTTTAAGCTTTCTACTGATTTATTAATTGGTATATAGATATTTTTATCACATAATTTCTCTAGTTGTTTTTTTAAGCCTTTTCCCTCACTTCCCATAATAAGAGCATATTTTTCCGTATTATTTATACTTTTAACATTTACTCCTTTAGAAACATTAGTGCCATAGATAGGAATATTTTGCTCCTTTAGATAAAAAATTGCTTCTTTTAAGTCCATTCTAACAATATTTAAGTAATTATAAATACCTTGGGTAGAACGAAGAACTTTACTATTATATAAGTCTACTGTATCATTTGATAAAACTAGTGTATCTATATTAAAAGCTTTACTACTTCTAATAATTGTTCCTAAATTACCTGGGTCTTGGATATTATCTAAAAGTAAAATTTTACTACCAGTAATGGTAGATGGTTTTTTCTTTTTACATACGGCCATATAACTATTAAAATTATCTAGGTCAGATAGTTCTTTCATAATTTCATTACTAACGTAAATATGAGGTAAGTCATAGGGAAGCGGTATATCTCTTAAAACAATAAGCTCGACAATTATGTTGTTTTTATAGGCTTCTTTTATTAAATGTTCTCCCTCAATTAAGTATTCATTATATAAATCACGATATTTTTTGTGTTTTAGTTTTAAAAAATATTTAATAGTATCATTGTTTAGGCTTGTTATCATTAGAATTCCTTCATTTCTTCTTTATATTTTTTGTACTCGGGCATATTTGCTTCTACTAAATGCCAAAAGTTAGTGGAATGGTCGGCATAGACTAAATGGGCTAGTTCGTGGATAATAACATAATCTAAGAATTTTAAATCTCGCTTCATAAGCTCTAAATTAATAGTAATTATGTGGGTTTTTATATTACAAACACCCCATCTTGAAGTCATTTTCCGAATACGTAAAGTGGGCTTGGGTATTTTTTTGGTAAAGTTTAAATAGTTTTTTTCTAAATGTTCTTGAAAGATAGTCTTGGCTTGTTTTTTGTACCAAGCATCGATATTAAAATCTTTTGGTAGTAAGACTTTGTCGGCTAAAAAAGATATTTCTTTAATGTTGGTGTAGACTGTTGTATACTTTTTTCCTAAATAAAAAAAGCCGGTATTGTTTTCTTTTTTTAATTGCTGTTGTTTGAGCATTTTTTGGATTTTGCTTGTGTTTTCTGCTAATAGTTTTTCTATGTAGTGTGTTGATGTAAAAATATTAGTTGTTACTTTAATGTCTAAGTCTTTTGTAACTCTAATGTAGGTATTACGATTTGTTTTCTTTTTTTCAATATAAACATCGTAGTAGTTATTTTCAATTTTTATTCGCACGATGTACCACCCACCTCATTTTAACAAATTTTTAATAAAAAGAAAATATTACGCTATAATTTTTAGTGTTTTTAGTATAAATTGGGGTGTTTTTAAGCAAGATATAAGTAAAGGAGGATTTTAAATGGACGTTAATATTAGAGAACATATTATTAATAATTTTCAGGGGGATAATTATGAAACTTTAAAAAGAGCTATTGATGAGTCGGTAAAAAATAATGATGAAATAACTTTGCCGGGTTTGGGTGTGTTTTTTGAGCTTATCTGGGAAAATGCTGATATGGAAATGAAAAATAATTTGATAGAGATAATTAGAAAAAGAGTGAATAAAGGGTTGGAAAGCGAAAGATAGGCTTTTCTTTTTTTTGAAAAGAAAAAGAATATTAAAGTGGTTGGTTAATATTCTTTTGTTGATTTAATTTTGCTGCTATGGCTGTTACTTCACTTTCAGATAATGAAGTGTACTCTGCAATTTTACTGATAGGAACATTGTCTGCTAATGTTTTTTTAACAAATTTTTGTATACCTTCATTAAAACCTTGGCGATATCCTTCTTCATACGCCAAATTTCTTTGAGTGTTCCTCATAAACTGTATATCCTGCTCATAAGTTACTAAACATGGATATCTCTCACTTTCAGGTAGTTTAATTACTTCAGTTTTACAAGCCATAATTTCTTCATCTCCTTTATATTTTTATAAACATTTATGGTTTTATTTAATATCCTGTGTAGACTTATCTTGACTTAAGGCTTCTATTTCACCTTCAGATAATGAAGTATATTTTGCAATTTTATTGATAGGAACTCCATCTGCTAATAATTTTCGAGCAAATTTTTGATTAGCTTCATTTAAGCCAATACTAATTCCTTCATTTAAACCTTCTTTACGTCCCAAATTTCTCTGAGTATTTCTCATAAACTGTATATCCTGCTCATATGTTACTAAACTTGCAAATCTTTCACTCTCATTTAATTTAATTACCTCAGTTTTATAAGCCATAATTACTTCATCTCCTTTATATTTTTCACTTAACTCTTCTAATTTTTCCTTATTCATATCTAACATTACTAAATATTTATACTTACTTTTAAATTCTTCATCTTCACTATACCACATGTCGCTTATTTTGTCCATATTAAATTCATATCCTTTGACATTTGTTAATCGCTCAATTTCTCCTGTTTCATTTTTGAATGTATATACTTCTTTAATATCATATTCCTTTTTACCTAGGCCATAACTTAAATCAATATGAATAAATTCATCATCCAAATTATAATCTTCACTTTTTAAGGTCTTTGTAGCTATCTGATGATAAAAAAAGGCATAATTTCTAAAAATGGTTTCTATAGTTGTTTCACCATTAACTTCTAAATGTACATACATATTGTCATTTACTAAAACAAATAAATCTACTATTTTTCTCCTTTCTCCTATATAAGTAATTTTAAGTTCAGTATTTAAAAATAGAAACTTATTAATCTTAATTTCTAAAATACTTGATAATAAAGCAATTAATAAATCTGGCTTGTCTTCATTACAAAAAATTGTTTTAAAAACAATATCACGTTTAGCTGTGTAAAAATCATCTTTCTTTTTTATATAAATTCCCCCTAACATTAAAAGATAATTACCCCAGTATTTATCCCTTTCATATGTATTATTCGCAATAACTTTTTAATTTTTATAATTTTTCGTAAAAAAATTGCAAAAAAAGCACACTTTTAAAAAAATGCACTTTTATTAAATATAAATTCTTACTTAAGATAATTTTTCAAAAACTGTATAGTAATAAAATAAGCCTTTCTTACTAAATGTATATTTATATTGAGTTAATTTATCTTTATTATCATTTATAAATTTACTAGCAGCTTCTTCATCATTATAAGCCTTTATGAGCATATGTACCGCCATATCTTCCTGTTTTTGATAGTATATCAATAGCATTAGTTTTACTGACCCATTCTTTAACAATAATCTTATAACTATTTAAGCCTGCTTGACTTTTAATTATGGCGAATTCGCCATAATTAAAATCAGGATTATGAATTTCCTCCCCAATTCCTAAAAATTCATATTTCCCCTTTTGCAAAATATATCTATAAATTTTTTCTTCCCATATAATATTCGTTTGCAAATTTTATTTTTTTGTTTCAATTATAAGCAATTAGTCCGTTAACTTCTAAATGTACAAAACAAATAAGTCTACTATTTTCTTCCTTTCACCTATATAAGTAATTTTAAGTTCAGTATTTAAAAATAGAAACTTATTAATCTCAATTTCTAAAATACTTGATAATAAAGCAATTAATAAATCTGGCTTGTCTTCATTGCAAAAAATTGTTTTAAAAACAATATCACGTTTAGCTGTGTAAAAATCATCTTTCTTTTTTATATAAATCCCCCTAACATTAAAAGATAATTACCCCAGTATTTATCCCTTTCATATATATTATTCGCAACAACTTTTTAATTTTTATAATTTTTCGAAAAAAAATGTAAAGAAAAAAGACTCATCTAACTATTCTAAAATTTCTTAAAATAGCTTTATGAATCTTTTTAAATATTTATTAAACTGTTAATAGTTCATTTTCTTTTTCTTTTAACTTATCTTCTACTTTTTTATTGTAGTTGTTAACTAAATCTTGAATATCTTTTTCCATACCTTTAGCTTCATCTTCAGGAAGTTGGGCTTTTTTAACATCTTCTAAGGCATCATGACGAACATTTCTTATACTTACTTTAGCCTCTTCAGCTAAAGATTTTACTTGTTTTACAAGCTCTTTTCTTCTTTCTTCAGTTAACTCAGGTATAATTATTCTAATAGTTTCACCGTCATTACCAGGAGTATATCCTAAATTAGAATTAAAAATAGCTTTTTCAATAGCGCTTAAACAACTTTTATCAAAAGGCTTAATTAATAATTGTCTTGCCTCTGGTACAGAAATTGTCGCTAACTGTTTTAAAGGTGTCATACTACCATAGTAATCAACCATTACTCCATCTAGACTTGAAGGGTTAGCTCTACCAGCTCTTACTGTTCTAAGTTTTTTATCTAAGGAATCAAGAGCTTTATCTAATTTATCTGTAGCTTCTAATATAATCATTTCACTATCCATATCATTCATCTCTTTTCTTTACCTAATTATAATATAATTTTTCTTTAAAATAAAGACTAAGCTTCACAAATATATAAAATTAAAAAAAGAAAGAAGATAGCCAATATAGCAAAAATAATAGCCAAGATAACAACAATAATACTTAAAGCATCTTTTTTCGGTTTAACTATTGTCCTATCTTCTTCAGTAATAATTTTTCTTATATCTTGTTTTAAAAGACTTGCTTGTTCTTCATCTAGAAAATCATCCGTTAAGGTTACACTTTTAATTATCGTTGGTGCAGTTGTATCTTTATTTTCTTCTAATTCAAGCATTTCTTCTTTAGGATTTTTAATATCAATTGTATCATTTGTAGAATATATTTCTCTTAATTCTTTTTCTAATTCTGTTTCACTAATAACTTTAGCTTGAAGTTGCCTATCTTCATTTACTTCTTTTACTTGCTTAGTATCTTTAGGTTTTGTTTGTTTAGTAGTTTGTTTTGGCTTTGTCGTTTTAGTTTCTGTTTTAGTAATTTTTACTTTTAAAGGCTCTTTTTTTTCTTTTATTTTCTTAGTAGAAGCAATTGCTTTTATTTCTTCTTTGGTTTGAGAAGTTTTAACTGCTTCTTTAGATGTCTTATTTATTGTACTAGGAGCTTTTGTTTTTTTGACATTCTTTTTTGTTTGTGTTTTCTTTTTAGCTGTTGCTTTAGAACTAGCCTTTTTTGTTTTTGAAGTTGAAGATACTTTGGACTTAGAACTTTTTTTACCTTTCTTTTCTTCTAAATTAGTATTAGACCCCTTCATTATTTCACCACCTATTTCGGCATATTATATCAAATTTTATGAAATTTTGCAATGAAAAATACCTATATTTTACTTATTCTTTAATAGCTAACTACTAAGAAAAACTATAACACTTATTTAGTTTATTAATCTAGCTTCTTTAAAAACATAATTATCCTCTTCAATAGCAAAAGTTAAGCGATATAAAGATGCTTTTTCAAATTCTTCCTTTGTAAAGCCAGTTTGTTGATTATATAAATCTGTATCGGCTACTTCTTTTAAGAAGTTAGTTTTTTTGTAGTCAGTATAGTATTTAATGGTTTCTTTAGAAGTATCAACAAAAACTACTCTTATATCAACATCTAGTGAATCTTTATATTTAGTAGCTTGGTCAATTAAATAAAGATTTTGAGCTTTACAAGTTGTTTGACAGTTGTCATCTTCTAAAACAGTATAACTTTTATTATTAGTATCATAAGTAAATTTTGGACAAATAAGTTCTGTAAAACTCTTATGGGAAAAATTATAATCTTGAGGGAAAAGTTCTTTCAATTTAGCCTCTATTTCTGTTTCATAAATAATTGTTCCTTTAGTAAAAGGATTAGTAATACCACTTTCTTTTTTATCATTATATATTTTATTAATAATTATTCCAAAAGCTTCTTCATTAGTTAAGTCTTGGTAATTATAAGTATCATTTTCAAAATAGCCATAAAAGCCACAACTATCTTTTTGTGTTGTTGTTAAGTTTTTAATAAGCGTTTTTATTTCAGCACTATCTAAGGACTCACTTGGCTCATCAGTTTGTGGTTGTTCTTCTTTTTCTATATTTTTAGTTTTCTTATTACTTGTAGCCATATAAAGACCAGTTCCAATTAAAACTAAGAAAAGGCCCATAATAACAATGATTAAAATTTTACTTTCAGCATTTCTTTCCATTTTACATCCTCTAGCTTATAATAACTTAATTTTCTATCTTTTTCAATTTTTAGAAAAAAAATAGCATGTCAACTATTGTCAACATACTATAAAAAGTTTTAAACTCCTTTAATTTGACTCATTACTTCACTAGCAAAGTCTTCTTGTTTCTTTTCAATTCCCTCACCAACAGAAAATCTTACCATTGAAACAATTTCACCATTATTATTTTTAACATAGTCTTTAACTGATAAAGATGAATCTTTAATAAAGGCTTGTTCTTCTAGACAAATTTCTTTATAAAATTTATTTAATCTTCCAATAACCATTTTTTCAGCTATATCAGCACTTTTACCCTCAGCCATAACTTGTTCTTTAATAATATGGCTTTCTCTTTCTACTAGTTCACTAGGAACTTCTTCTCTATTAAGAGCCGTTGGATTCATAGCACAAGCTTGCATTGCAACATCTTTAGCTACTTCTTCATTAGCGCCTTTTAAGACTACTAATGTTCCAATTTTACCGCCCATATGTTTATAAGCTCCAAAAACTTCATCAGCTTCTTTAGTAACTTTTTCAAAACGTCTAAAACTAATCTTTTCACCTATTTTAGCTGTTAAGGCTACTATCTTATCAGAAATAGTTTCACCGTCAACAGAAATTTGTAAGGCTTCTTCAACAGTCTTGGCTTCATTTTTTAAAAGAACGTCGGCTAAAAAGTCAACAAAATTGGTAAACTCTGCATTTTTAGCAACAAAGTCTGTTTCGGAATTTACTTCTAAAATAACGGCATTATTATCATCAACTTTTATTTGACATAATCCCTCAGCCGCAATACGACTTTCTTTTTTAGCTGCTTTAGCGATACCTTTTTCTCTTAACCAGTCAATAGCTTTTTCCATATCACCATTTGTTTCTTCTAAAGCTTTTTTACAATCAAGCATTCCTGCTCCTGTTTTTTCTCTTAGCTCTTTTACATCACTTGCTTTAAACATTTTTTCTCCTCCACTTCTTTACTTTTAAAATTAAAAGGGAAACTAACTTCCCACATAAAATTATTTAGATAAAGCTTCAATAAGTTCAGCTTTCTTCATAGTAGAATAACCTTTAACACCAGCATCTTTTGCCTTAGCTTTTAAATCACTTAAAGTTAGCTCTTCTAAAGAATCTTCTTTTGCTTTGTCTTCTTTAGGTGCCTCTTTCTTTTCTTCACTCTTTTTTTCTTCTTTTTCTACTGGTTGTGCTAACTTTTCTTCTTTATTTTCTTGTTTTTCTTGCTTTTCTGCTTTTACTTCTTCTTTAAAAGTACGTTCTTCTCTAGGCTTTTTCTCTTCTACTCTTTTCTCTTTAAAATCTCTTTTGCCTTCATCTTTATATTTCTTATCGAATTTACTTGGCTTGTCAGTTTTATCATATTTTTCAATTTTTTCTGGCTTGTCTGTTCTTACACGGTCATCTTCACTGATGTAGTCAATAATTTCATTTCCATTAACTTCAGCAATAGCATTAGTTAAAACACCAATTAGTAATTTTACAGCTCTAACAGCATCATCATTACCTGGAATTACATAATCAACTAAATCAGGGTCACAGTTAGTATCAACAATACCAAAAACAGGTATTCCTAAAATATGTGCTTCTTTAATAGCGATTTCTTCCTTACGAGGGTCAACGATTACCATAGCTTGTGGCATCTTCTTCATTTCACGAATTCCTCTTAAGTTCTTATCTAATTTTTCATATTCTTTTCTTATCTTAATAACTTCTTTTTTAGGAAGAGCATCAAAAGTACCATCAGTTTCTTGTTTTTCAATTTCTTCCATACGTCTAATTCTTGAACGAATTGTTTTAAAGTTAGTAAGTGTTCCACCTAACCATCTTTCATTTACAAAATACATATTAGTTCTAACAGCGCTTTCTTCAGCTGCTTCTTGAGCTTGTTTCTTAGTTCCAACAAATAAAACTTTTCCACCATTTGCGGCAATTTCTTTTAAAGCTTCATAAGCTTCTTCTAATTTCTTAACTGTTTTTTGTAAATCGATAATATAAATGTCATCTCTTGTTGTGTAGATGTATTCCTTCATCTTTGGATTCCATCTTCTTTTTTGATGTCCAAAATGAACACCAGCTTCTAATAAATAATTCATTGATACAATAGTCATAATTTTTCTCCTTCGTTTTTTCTTCTACTAGTTTCGAATACTAATCACCCTTAGGCACTAGATTAGTAAATTCACTAATATGTTTATTTTTCTAAAGCTTCTATTATTTCAGCTTTTTTTAATCCAGTAACATCAATTTTTTTAGATTTAGCTAATTCTTTTAATTCAGCTACAGTCATTTTGCTTAAATCAGTATTTTCACTTTTTGCTTCTTTTTCTTTAGTTACTTTCTTTTCTTCAGTCTTTACAGCTTTCTTTTCACCATTAATAGTTACTTCACGACCAATTACTTCACTAGCTTTAGTAATCTTACCAGCTTTACCATCTTTAGCTACTTTAACAAATTCCTTAAACATCTTAGGGTCATTAATAGCTATTTCTGATAACATCTTACGGTTAACTTCAACACCAGCTTTAGTAAGTCCTTCAATAAATCTTGAATAACTAATACCTTCTTGACGACAAGCGGCATTAATTCTAGTTATCCATAATTTACGGAAATCTCTTTTCTTTTGTTTTCTATCTCTAAAAGCATATTGTCCTGAATGCATTAATTGTTCTTTTGCAGTCTTGTATAATCTATGCTTACTACCAAAATAACCTTTGGCTTCTTTTAACACTTTTTTATGACGAGCTTTTGTTACTGCTCCATTTTTAACTCTTGCCATGTTTTTATCCTCCTTTTAATACTTAGATTAAATTATATTTTTTAATCTGTTTTGGTCTGCTTTACTTAAGTTTGAACCTTTTCTATTTTTTCTATTAGCATTAGTTGATTTATAACCAGTGTTATGACGACTTCCTGGCTTTCCAATTTTTAAGTCATTTTTACGTTTAGTTACTACTTTAGCTGTTCCTTTATGTGTTTTAATCTTTGGCATATTTATTCCTCCTACTATTTATCTTTTTTTGGTACCAATAACATTGTCATTGTACGTCCGTCTAGCTTAGGTTTTTGTTCAATATCCGCAATTTCTGAAACTCTAGCTGCAAAACGTTCAAGAACTTCCTTACCTAATTCCGTATGGGCCATTTGACGGCCTTTAAAACGAACTGTAAGTTTAATTCTATCTCCTTTTTCTAGATATTTCGTTGCATTTCTAAGTTTAGTTTCAAAATCCCCTACATCAATAACAGGTGATAAACGATACTCTTTTAACTCAGACATATTAGCTTTCTGTCTTTTAAGAGCTTCCTTTTCCTTTTTTTGTTTTTCGTAACGGAACTTGTTATAGTCCATAACCTTGCAAACAGGTGGATTGGCATTTGGACTAATAAGCACTAAGTCTAAGGCTGCATAACTCGCAAGGGTCCTAGCATCTTCAATAGTCTTAATTCCTACTTGTTCACCGTTTGGTCCTATTACTAAAACTTCAGGAACTTTAATTTGTTCATTAATCAACATGTTATTCTTATCTTTTGCTATACCTAACACCTCCATAAAATGAGAAAAAGCGGATATATCAATATCCACCCAAAGCAACTACAAAAACATTTTTAGTTTTTTAATTCGGCCTTTTACCCATTGCTTTTCGCTAATCAGGTGGATACAAATCTCTTTCCTTTTTTCTTCGACTAGTAATATTTTATGCATAAACACCTGAAAAGTCAACACTTTTTTGCTTTTTGTAACTATTTTTTTACTAAAACTTTATTTTTATCTTCATAAAAAGCCCCAATAAATTGTCTACCACTTTTTTCTTTAATGTTTAAGCCTTTAGGACTACTAGCAAAGTTTGAATAATGTTCATCATCTGTTATAGTATCAGCTAAGTTAAAATAAATTTGTGATGTTTTTATGTTTCTTTCTATAAACTCTTTTAATAAAGCTTTACGCATATTAATTTTAAATACTTCATCACTAAAAGTTATAGCTTCACTCCAAAGTTCTTTATCAGTTATCCAAAGAGGATAATTCTGATAAATATAGCCCTCACCGGCACAAGCACTTACATAGACAAACAAATCTTCATCTGCACTATTACAAAAGTCTTTCAAACTATCCGCTATCATCATTGGTAATTTAGCATCAATTAATTTAGCTGAACAATGACTAATGGCACTAACTTTCTTTTTTAAATCACTAATTACGATAACAGGACAATCCGCAACAGGATAACCTGCTACTACGCCCTTTACCTTTTCAGATATTAGTAAAATATCTTCTTTAATATCACTGTATCCTAAAGGGTTAGCTTCACAATAATCTGCTGTTAATGCAAAGTAACTTCCTATTTTTCCACCATTTCTTAACAAATATTCATTAGCATCCCTCTCATCAGGCATAAACATTTTATACGCATCAAAACCAAAATAATTTCCCATATTAATACGTCTTTTAAGAAACTCTTTTTCAATATCCTCTTTAGTATAATTACTAGGATAAAATCTTTTATCTTTATTCATATTTTGAAAGTTTCTTTTAGAATCTACATATCTTATCATTCATTCTCCTTTTTATATATCTGCTCTCGAAATATATTTTACTTTTTTATCATTTACTTCAAACATAACCATATTAACATTATAATTATCAAAAACAGAATAAGCAATACTATACAAAACTTCTTCTAGTATTTTATCATCATTATTATATAAATAATCATTAAAATTTAAAAATAAAACATCATTTTCTTCATAATAATTTAAAAGTTCTACTTTATTATCTAAAAAGCTCATTAAATTAGGCTCATATATATAGCTTGTTGTTAACTCTTCAATAATTATTTTTATTTTATCTCTATCATCATTTAAATACTTTGTTACCGGAACATAATACAGTGTATCTTCAATATCTTCTAGGTAATAGACAACTACTTTTGAAATATTTTCTCTTGATGTAAGTAAATAGTTATTATTAATACCTATTTTTTTATCAAGTATAGCCGGTAATTTTTCTTGTGAGTTAGGATAATTAGTTATCGTAGTTCCCTCTACTAGTAACATTACTCCTTTAATATTTTTTAATTCTAAAAGGCTATAGACAATTGATGTGAACATTTGCTTTTCAATGTCTTTTTTTACAGTTAAAAACTCTTGTGAAAAATTTATAGTCGCAATGCCATTATTTACAATTATTTCTTTTACGACTGTTTTCTTAGGAATTAAGCCTTTTAAGCCTGTAGGTATTTTATTATTAGTCTTATCCATTAAATTATTAAGTATTTCAAAAATTACCTCTTCTTCTTTTTGCGATTCAATAAATATAGAGGCTCTAACTAAGTAATTATCTTCATTAAGTAAATAAATGTAGTTAGTTTTTAGGGTTGATGGTGTTTCTACTTCTAAGTTTGTTCTTAGGGTATTTTCATTTGAAAAAGTTGGCAAAGAAAAGACCGTTAGGATAATAAACATTGAAAGTGTCGTTATAAATATTTTACGTAAAGCCTTTGTTCTAAGCATAAAATCACCTAAAAAAGTATATGAAAAAACGTACTCTTTTAGTACGCTTAAATTGATAATTCTTTAAGTTTTAATAATTCAACAACAGCCCCAGCTCTGCCATTAACTCCAAGTTTTTGCATAACGTTTGATATATGATTACGAACTGTCTTTTCACTTATACCTAATTCAGTGGCAATTTGTTTTGTACTCATATTATTTATTAAAAGCTCAAAGATTTTTCTCTCACGGGGCGTTAATATATTACTTGCCATTTTTCTTATCACCTAAAGTATTTTATGAAAAGATAGAAATTAGTTGTATGCTTTTACCTATTTTAAGATTTTTGAAATTTGACAGTTGTATACATTTTATTTTTATAATTTTCTTGTATAAGACGCATGATGTTGTTTGCTAGAGTACTATCATGTTCATTAGAAACGCATACACAGTTGGCATTACTATTATCAATTTTTACAAAACAGTCAATACCATATTCTTTTTTTATTTTCTTCTCAATTGTTTCTTCTTTACCTTTTACTTCATTTAAATATTTTAATTGCTCATAAGCATTATTTTTCTCTTCACTAGTAGCTTCATCATTGGTAAGCTTTTCTTGTAATTCATCCATTACTGTTTGTCTTTCTTCTTCTAGACTAACGCGCATAGCAACTAAGCTTGAAACTTCTTCAACAGTATCCTTTGTTTCAGTAGTTGTATCGGTAGTTTTAGGTTCTTTTTTTAAAGCTTCTACTAATAGCTCATTAGGCATTGTTATATAATAAATGCTTAATACTAATATTAATGTAAACAATGTTAAAAACCATAAATTTTGTTTATTTATCATACGACTTCCTCCATTTCAATTAATTTTATGAAGGATGCTTTTAGAGTATGACATTTTTTTAGTTTATCGTAAAGCCAAAATATTTTCTACCGAAAGATTGGTACATCTTGATATTAAAGATACATCTACTCCTTCTCTTAGCATATTTTTTGCTATAGACTTAGCATTTTCTTTCCTGCCTTCTTTTATGCCCTCTTTAATACCTTCTTCTCTGCCTTCTTCTCTATAGGTATTTTGCCAAAATATCTCTTCTTCTTCAGCTGTCATTAATAGTTCAAACTTATCGCCCCTATTTAATTTTTTCAATTTCTCAAAATAAGTCATTATTACTTCATCCTTTCTTTGCTTTATTAATTTTTCTAACTCTTCCGGTTGTAAGTCTTGCATTATTAAGTACTTATACTTTTCCACTTTTCTTGTATTTTTATTATACCAGTAGTCTAATATTTTGTCCATATTATATTCATACATTTTTACATTTTTAGCTATTTTTAGTATTTTTAAGGCTTTCTTCTTTTTAGACATTTTATAAGTAAGACTGATATGAAGAAAATTATCTTTTGTATTATAATCTTTTCCTCTTAATATCTTAGAAATAATTATATGACTAAAGAAAAGGAAATTCCTAAAGGCAACTTTTTCACTATACGCTGAATTAACTTCCAAGTGGATATAAAGATTTCCATTTATCTTAACTACGCAATCTACTCTTTTACTTTTTTCTTTAACAAAGCTTATTTTTAATTCATTATCTAGTTTTTCTAAAGAGTTTATTTTTATTTGTAAAATATCCTCAAGTAGCTTCGTTAATAGAAAAGGCTCATCTTCATCGCAAAAGATAGCTTTAAATACAGCATCGTTCTTAGCCGTTAAAAACTTACTCAAAAGCTTTTCACCTCCTTTTTTTTAACACAATATCACATTAAAAAAACTAAGGCAAACGACCAATTTTTAAAATTGGCCACAAAAAAAACTTCAAAAAGACAAATTTGCCTTAAGCAAAATGTAATTTTGAAAGTAAAAATACTACTCAAAAATATTTTTTCCTAAAAATTTATTTTTTTTCATTTAATAATCTTTTCACAGCTTTAAAAAGACCAAGTTTACCATAATCATAAGTTAAAGACCCTTGCATATAAGCAATGAATGGCTCTCTTAAGGGACCATCACAAGAAAGTTCAATAGAAGAACCTTGAGTGAAAGAACCACTAGCCATAATAATTTTATCATCATAGCCGGGCATAGCTGATGGCTCTACTAAAGCATTGGAATCAATGGCGGAGCCATTTTGAATACCTCTTGTAAATTCGACTAACTTATCTTTATCTCTAAAAATTATATTTTGAACTATATCCGCTCTTTTTTCATTAAATCTTGGCTCTACTTCAAAACCTAACTCTTCCATTACCTTAGCTGTTAAAATAGCTGTTTTTAAAGAAGAAGCAACTACTGAGGGAGCAAAATATAAACCTTGAAGTATCTGCTTATTGGCCCCAAGTGATGGACCTACTTCTTTACCCTCTCCTGGTAGTGTTAACCTCTCAGCACAAAGAGCTACTAAGTCATGTCTACCGACAATATAAGCACCATTAGAGGCAATGCCTCCTCCTAAATTTTTAATTAAAGACCCTACTATAATATCAGCCCCTACTTCGCAAGGCTCTTTTTCACAAACAAATTCACAATAACAATTATCTATCATTATAATAATATCTTTATCAATATTTTTAATAAATGAAATTACTTTTTGTATCTTTTCAATAGAAAGACTCTTTCTCGTTGAATAGCCCTTACTACGTTGTATTTCGATTACTTTAACTTTGTTACTTGTAATAAAGCTTTCTATTTTTTCATAATCAAAGTCATCATTTACTAAATCAATCTGAGCATACTTTACTCCAAAACTTTTTAAAGAACTAGCATTTTCTTTTATACCAATTACTTCATCTAAAGTATCATAAGGTTTACCACTTATACTAAGTAGTAAATCATTTGGTCTTAAAAGAGCAAAGAAGCAGACCGTTAAGGCATGACTTCCGGAAATGAATTGATTTCTAACTAAAGCATCTTCTGCGGCAAAAATAGTTTTAAAAACTTGTTCAATTACTTCTCTACCTAAGTCATTATAACCATAACCAGTTGTTGAGTTAAAGGCACTTTCTGTAACATTATTAGCTTGGAAACTAGCAAGAACTTTTTTACTATTTAAAAAGCAAATCTTATCAACTTTTTTAAATTCTTCTGCACACGAAGCTTCACTTTTTTCAATTAAAGCATATATTTCTTCATCAGTTAAATTATTAATCATTTTTACCACCATCTACTCTAATAATAGCGTCGTTTATATAGTTTGCTTTAGAACTAGCTAAGAAAACTACTACGCTACTTATATCTTCTACATCAGCAAATCTCTTAAGTAAAATCTTCTTTTTTTCTTCATTTATTTGCTCAAAAGTTAGCTCTTTATTCATATCTGTTTTAACCCAACCAGGACAAACACAATTTACATTTATATAGGGAGCTAAGTATTTAGCAAAGTTATGAGTCAAGGAAATAACTCCCGCTTTAGAAGCATCATAATCACAACTTTCAGGATAATAAGTATCAAGTGCGTTAGTTGATGCTATATTTATTATTTTACCACTCTTTTTTTCAAGCATTATGTTTGATGCATACTTACTACATAGAAAAGTGCCAATTAAGTTTACATCAAGAATCCTTTTAAAATCACGAATAGCTTTATCTTGAATTAGGCTATCCCTACAAACGGCGGCATTATTAACTAAGATATCCAAGCCACCAAAAGTATCTATAATATCTGAAAACATTTTCTCAACTTCATCTTCTTTAGATACATCACATTTAACAACTAATGTTTTTACATTAAAATTATCCTTTACATACTTTTCTAATGCATAAGCTTCTTCTTGATGATGATAATAATTTATTACTACATCAACTTTCTTTTTAGCTAACTCAATAATAATACTTTTTCCAATACCTCTACTACTCCCTGTAACTAAAGCAACCTTACTCAATTTTTCATGCCTCCTTTACTAAATTGTTATTGATAAGAAAACTACGCAAACTATTTTCATCTAACTCCATCATATTAACAAGCATTTTGCCTTTTTCTACATAAATTATCCCTGGAGTTAAAACATACTCTTTAGACATACCTATTCTTAACATAACTTCTTCGTATTCATCACTTCTATCAGTATTTACTTCAAAATAAGGAATATTATTCTCATCTAAAACCTTTTTTAGTTTATCACAAGTTGTACACTTATCTTTAGTAAGATAGATAAGTAAATTTTTATTATCTAAAATATTTTTAAGTAGTTCTGATTTATTCGAAAAGCGATTATACACAAAAAGACTAACCGGAATTATAAAAATAATAGTAATTCCTAAAGCTAGTAAAAATCTATTTCGTAATTGGATAAATTCTGAATCTTTCATATTTTCTCCCTACTTGTTATGTACTTTCTTTACTTCTTCTAATCTTTTTTTAGATAAGCTAAAGATAGGATTAAATTTATTATTTACAATTATACTTTCCCTATTTTCATCAAGTATCAACATTCTATTTTTAATATCTTCTAAAGTTAATGTCAAGATACTAGGACTATTAATAACACATTCTAATAAGCCTAAATTATCTAAGTAAGCAAATACTTTTTCTAAATAAGCTTTATCTTTAGTAATAATTAAAGGTTTTAAGTATAAGCTATTATATTTATCTTTTATAAAATTAATAGTATCTTCAAGATTATCTGGTTGTTTTTGAAAGATACTTCCTGTTATTTCAATATTATTATCAAGACAAAGTCTAATAATCTTTTCTACTTCTTTAGGCTTTTTAGTAAAAGCATTCGCAAGGGGTAAAATATTTAAGTACTTCATAAAAATAGCCGTAATATCAATTATTTCATCAGGACTACGTCTAAATACTGTTTTTACTAATCTTATTTTTAAGTTTTTACAAGTAGTAATTATTTTAGCTATCTCTTCTTTCTTTTTACGAAACAAGTTACTACTTAAGTCAATATTTTCAACCTTACACATATTAATAATATCTTGTACTTCATCACTTGTTCTTTTATACATACTACTAATTACAGGTATATTTGCATTTTTACAGATATTATTAATTTCTTTTATATTATCTAAATTGCTAAATAACATATCACTAGCTATATTTATATTATTGCTTTGACAAAAATTAAGGATTTTTTCTAACTCCAAAAAGGGCTTTTGAAAGTAACTACCTGTTACAGGAATATTATTCGCTTTTAGTAATTTAATTATCTTTTCTACTTCATCTTTTGTTCTTAAAAACATATTAGAAGCTAAAGGTACTTTTTCCTTTTGACAAGTATTAATAATTTCTTGTACTTCAAAAGGATTTTTCATAAAAGCAACTTTCATCTGCTCTAAGGAGTAACCTTTCATTATTTTAATTATCTCTTTTACTTCATCAGGTGAACGGTAAAAATAACTGCCTGCTATACTTAAATGGTTACTCTTACAAATATTAATTATTTCTTCTACTTCATCTTTAGTTCTTAAAAACATACTTTCTATTAAGGGATAGCCCGCATTTTTACAAAAAGTAACTATACTTTTAAAGTTTTCAAAGTCCGTATGAAAAAAGCTATTTTTTATTTTTATTTTATTTTTTTTACAATAAGTACTGATATCTAAAATATCTTGAGGTGAACTACTAAATACTAAACCACTTACTTCAATATTTTCCTGATGACACACATCAATTATACTGTTTATTTTATCATTAGGTGCCGAAAACATACTATTACTAAGAGAAACTTTTTTATTTTTACATATTAACAAAAGCTCATCAATATCATCAGCTGTTTTATGAAATACACTGCCTGTAATGTTAATATTTTTCTTTTTACACAAATTAATTATATTTTGAACTTCACTAGGTACTTGTAAAAAAACAGAGGGTGTTATTTTTACTTTTTCATTAAAACAGATATTAATAATTTTCATTAAGTCATCTAAATCTAAATCACTTGCCGCAGCACTTAATAAAGATTCTTTATCTAAAACACGACCAAAAGCTTTTTCTACACTTAATAATCTTTCTTTAGGAATACTTAAAATATAAGTAGCTTTATTTATGGAACTTGCCCCATAATTTTTAATGATATAATCATATGTATCTTTAAACTCACACGATAAAACATGTAGACATTTATTAATATTAGACATATAAATATCATTTTGTTTTTCTAAAAAGTCATAATTATCTTTGATTAAAGAAAAATTACTAGAAAGAACACTAGGAGCTTTTTCAATATACTTAGGATTTATTTTCTTATCAATAACTAAGTAATCAAGTATATTTTCCATATTCTTTAAAGAACCAGTTAAAAGCTTGCTTTGACTATTAAATTTTAAATTATCATAGTTAAGGCCATATCTTTTAAAGAAACTAATTAAATCAAACTCCGTCATAATAACTCCTCCCATAAAGACATATTAAGCTCCAAAATAGACTTATAATTTTCTCCTAAAGACATAATAAATTTTTCTATTTTTTGGGAAAACTCCTTACTATCATCTAAGAAAAGTAAAGGATATCTTTCTACTACTTCATAAGTATTTTCTATACCGATTCTTTTTAGTAATTTAATATTTTCAATTAACTCATCAAAGTTTTCTTGACAAGAATATAAAATATCTACTCCATATATTTCATTTATTTTAGAAAAATCAATATCCATAATAAAGCCTACTTTCTAAGAATTATTTTATCAAAAAGAAAGGAAAAAAGAAAGGTCAAAAAAAGAGCTACTTGCTCTTAAAGGCGTTGTACTTTTATACCAGCCTTTTCATCATTTAGCGAAACATCAAGTGGCAAAGTAGCATCTTCAATTAATTCATCTATTAAAACTTCATTCATAACATAATCTTTATATTTCTCAAGCATTAATTTAATTTGAGAAGTACCATTATAGTATACTTTAATATGTTCAGTAATGATAAAGTCAGCTTCTTTACGAAGAGATTGACACTTTCTTACAAATTCTCTTGCTAAGCCTTCTAAGATTAAGTCTTCTGTTAGCTCTGTATCAATAACAACACAAGTTTTATTATTAGAAGTTGAAGCATAGCCCTCTTTTTGTTTTAAGCTTATTAGTACTGATTCAGGGGTAAGAGTAAAGTCTTCACCCTCTAAATTTACTGTTAATTTTCCATCAGATAAAGCATTTATTTCTTCTAGTTTTAAGTTATTTAATATTTCTTGTAATGGCTTTATTTTAGGGCCAAGCGTTTTACCTAAAACTTTAAAATTAGGTTTAACAATATATTCTAAATAAGTACTCATATCTTCTTTAAAGATAATTTCTTTAACATTTAATTCTTCTTCTATAATTGGTAATAAATCACTAATAATCATCTCATCACTCTTTGGTAAGATTAAGCTTTTGATAGGTTGACGAACCTTTATATTAGCTTCTTCTCTAGCAAAGCGACCTAAAGAACAAATATCTCTTACTAAATCCATTTTCTCTTCTATTACTTCATCAATTAATTCTTCTTGTTCAACTGGATAATTGGCTAGATGAACAGACTCTTCATTAGTTAGTTTTTGATAAATTTCTTCTGTTAAGAATGGTGTTAAAGGAGCACATAATTTACATAATTCTACTAATACTTCATAAGTTGTCAAGTAGACACATTTTTTTGACTCCGTTAATTCACTATCCCAAAAACGTCTTCTATTACTTCTAATATACCAGTTAGATAAATCATCGTTTAAAAATGGCACAATTAATTTAGCAACTTTATTTAAGTCATATTCTAAAAAAGCACTGTTGACATTTTTAATTAGTTTATTTAGTTTAGAAATTAGCCATCTATCAATTAAAGGACGTTTTTCTACAGGAATATTATAAGTTCTAGGGTCAACATTATCTGCATTAGCATACATTTCAAAGAATGAGTAAGCATTTTTAAAGGTAGAAATATATTTTGAATAGATTTCCTTTACGCCATCAACATCAAATTTTAATGGGGTCCAAACTGGAGATGCATATAGCATATAAAATCTTACTGTATCAGCTCCAAACTCATCCATAATACCAAATGGGCTTATCGTATTACCACGTGATTTATGCATTTTTTGACCATACTTATCTAATAAAAGGTCATTTACTAAGACATTTTTATAAGGCGTCTTACCGGTAATGAAAGTAGAAATTACTAAAAGAGAATAAAACCAACCTCTTGTTTGGTCAATGCCCTCTGCGATAAAGTCAGCTGGAAATTGACTTTCAAAAAGCTCTTTATTTTCAAAAGGATAATGATATTGTGCAAAAGGCATAGCACCTGAATCAAACCAGCAGTCAATAACATCGGTAATTCTAGACATTTTCTCATGACACTTAGGACACTCAATATGAATATCATCAACGTATGGACGATGTAAATCAATATCATCACTTACTTCTTCGATAGCTAAGTTCTTAAGTTCTCGACGAGAGCCTACCATTATTTCATGACCACAACTACACTTCCAAAGAGGAATAGGACAACCCCAATATCTATTACGCGAAATAGCCCAATCGTTCATATTTAAAAGCCAGTTTTCAAAACGCTTTTCCCCAACATAATCCGGATGCCAAGCTACTTTTTTATTTTCATTTATTATTTCTTCTTTCTTAGCTGTTGTTTTAATATATAAAGATGGCTTTGAATAATAAACTAGTGGTGTTTTACATCTCCAACAATGTGGATAATCATGAAGCATTTTTTGTTTTTTGAAAAGCTTATCTTCACTAGCTAAGTATTTAATAATATCAACTTCAAGTTCACTATCAACAACTAATCTACCTTGCCATGGCCCCTCAGTGTAGCAACCGTCTTCACCTACGGGGTTTAAAACAGGTAAATCATATTTTAAGCCAACTTCATAGTCATCTTGTCCAAAAGCTGGCGCAATATGAACAATACCTGTACCATCTTCGGTAGTTACATAATCAGCACATGTTACATAAAAAGCTTTTTTATTAGGCTTTAAGAACGGCATTAATTGCTCATACTCCATAAATTCTAAGTCTTTACCTTTATACTCTTCTACTATTTCATAGTCTTTACCTAATATTGCTGGTGCCAAAGCTTTAACAACTATAAAATTATAGCCTTTTGACAAACACTTGACATAAGTTTCTTCAGGGTTTACACATAAAGCTACATTAGCTATTAAAGTCCAAGGTGTTGTTGTCCAAACTAAGAAGTAAGTATTTTCTTCCTTTTTTACTTCGAAAGGTACATAAACAGTATTAACAGAAATTTCTTTGTAACCTTGGGCAACCTCATGAGAAGCAAGACCCGTACCACATCGTGGACACCAAGGAACAATTTTTAGACCATTATAAATATAACCCTCATCAAATATCTTCTTTAAAATCCACCATTCTGTTTCAATATAGTCATTATCATAAGTAATATAAGGATGCTTTAAATCAATAAATTGCCCCATTTGCTTAGTAAACTTAGTAAAATACTCCTCATTTTTCCAAACACTTTCGCGACATTTTTGATTAAATTCTTTAATACCATAAGCTTCTATATCATTTTTATTAGAGAAGTTTAGTTCTTTTTCTACTTGCACTTCAACAGGCAAACCATGTGTATCCCAACCTACTTTTCTAACCACTTTAAAACCTTGCATTGTCTTATACTTACAAACAGTATCTTTAAGTAATTTAGCTAGCGTATGATGAATACCTGGCATACCATTAGCTGTAGCTGGTCCATCGTAGAAAACAAAGTTCTTAGCATCTTTTCTATTAGAAACAGTCTTAGTATAAATATCTTCTTCATCCCATTTTTTAGCCATTTCTTTTTCAATTTCGTCTATTTTTCCTTGTTTTAATTTTTCAAATTTCATAAATACAACCTACTTTCTTTAAGAAAAAATTGCATAAGCATAATAGCCTATAAATAATAGTAAAAATAATATTCCTTCTTTTTTAGATATTTTATAATCATTATAAGAAAACATAAATAGTAAAATAGCTGATAAAATCATAGTAATTATATCAATATAACTAAATGTTATATGCGAAAATCCTCCTAAGATAGTAACTGGTAAGCCGATAACAATGCCTATATTAAAAATATTACTACCAACAACATTACCAATCGCGATATCATACTCACCCTTTTTTGTTGCGGTAACTGATGTTACTAATTCAGGAAGTGATGTACCTAGAGCAATTATAGTTAAAGCAATTATTCTTTCACTTACACCTATTAATCTAGCTAATATAGTTGCGTGATTTACAACCATATTACTACCAAAAATAATAGAAATTATACCTAGAATAGTAAAAGCAAAAGACTTGACTAAAGACATCGGTACTTTATCATCTTGCTCATCAACCTTTTTTCGCATCATACTAATTAGATAATAAATAAATACACTGAAGAATAAAAGCAAAACTATCCCATCACTTCTAGTAAAGCGATTAATATCTTTAACATTAAAGATATTATCAGATAATAAAACCGCAAAAAGGATAGTAATAAGTAAAGCTATAGGGAGTTCTTTTTTGACGGTATTATTTTTTACTGTCAGTGAATGAAACAAAGCCGATACTCCTAAAATAAGTAAAATATTTAAGATATTACTACCTATAACATTACCTAAAACAATATCACTACTGTTTGCCAGTAATGACTTAACACTAACCGCAAACTCAGGAGCACTAGTTCCAAAAGCAACAATTGTTAGTCCTATTAACATTTTAGATACTTTAAAATTTAAAGCAATTGAACTAGCTCCATCAACAAAGATATCCGCACCCTTAATTAAAATGATAAAACCTAATATTAAAAAGATAATATTTAATAACATAAATTCTCCTTTCCAAAAAGATAAAAACTATTCATCCATAAGGACGAATAGTTCGTGGTACCACCTTAATTTATAAGTATTACTTAATCTTTAATAACTATAACGCGTCTATTCGTATTTATCTTATCCATAAATCGCAACTTGAAAGTGATCCGAATATTTTAGCCTTACTTGTTTCCACCAACCACAAGCTCTCTTTAAATTTTAAAATACTCCATCTTTCGCACTTGCTTTCTTTAGTACTATAGCATATTTTTTTAGCTTTGACAATATTTATTCGCACTAAAATATATGTAAAAATTTTATCATTTATGAAAAAAAATCCTATTTCTATTTAGGATCTAATTCTAATACTTCAATTTCATCAACAACGGCTAGTTGTTGTTCCATAATTAATTTTAATTTTCTTTTAAAAATCTTAACATTCTGTTCTAGCGTATCAGCTTTAGTTTGTATTTTATCAGCTTTCAAAAGAGCTTCATTTACAATTCTAGAAGCATTATGTTTAGCATCTTCAACAATCATTTCTGATTCATCTCTAGCTACTTTCTTTATATTATCAGCTGTTTCTTCTGCTTTAATAATCGCTAAGTTTAAAGTTCTCTCAAGATTTTTATAATGTTCTAATTCGCTTTTTAATTTATCTATTTGTACTCTTTGCTCTTTGCACTTAGTAATTATACCCTCAGTTTGAGTTATAACATCACTTACAAATTGATTAACTTCGACGCGATTATATCCATTAGCTTCATAACTAAATTTTTCCATATATTGAAATCACCTCGAAAGGGCTAACTCTTAAAAGAAATCATCTTCTTCTTCATCAGTTTTTTCTTTTTTAGTACGGTTTTGTTTGGTACTTTGATTATTAGCATCTTCACTTATTTTGCCTTCTACATTTACATTATTAGGCGTACATAAGAAAATTCCGCCACCTAATTTTTGTAAATCACCACCAATAGCATAAATGCAACCATATAAAAAGTCAACAATTCTTTTAGCAACATCTGGTGTTACTCTTTTTAAATTCACAACAACACTACTACGATTTTTCAAATAATCAGCAATTTGTTGACTCTCAGAATAAGCTCGTGGTTCTAATAACATCATTTTACTTCCAGCATTACCATTAGCGGTATGAAAAGCTTCTCTTGTTGTTGTGTAATACTCCTCATCTGGTGCTACTTCTGTTTCTTCTTGCTCATCATTACCAAATAATCCTTTTAATTTATCTAAAGCCATAGTTTTACCTCCAAAATTATACTTCGTTACTATAATTCATTTTATCATAAAAATATCAAAAGAAAAAGCTTAAATTTAATTTTTTCTTTTGATTTTTACATATTTTGATTTATCATTCCATTAGTTACTTGTCCTTGTTGAACTGGTGAAGTTTGAATAAATCTATTTTGAGCTTGAGGCATAGCCTGAACTACTCCGGCCGTTGCTTGTACTCCTCCAGCTACTAGTCCTACTGTTTGAGCTTGACTAACAGGTTGCTGGGTATAAATATTATTTACTCCTTGCGTAACTTCTCTAGCTGATTTACTCGCAATTTGTCTATACCAAACATCTTCTAAATTAACATTATTACTTAATGGTCTAGGATTAGGCAAGTCAACATACATAGGAATTGGTACTTTAAAAGCTGACCCAAAAGCAATACAATTTCCTGGTTTTAAGTTCTTTAATTGTAAGACTATTTCTGATGTAACATTAGGTACCATTTCTTTTATATAGCCTAAATCTTTAGGATGAAGTGTTCTTAACACAACAAAGTTGGCACACTGAGAAATACAAGTATCTGATAATTCACTAGGTCTTTGGGTAATTAAAGCCAAAAACACTCCATACTTACGACCTTCCTTAGTGATACGTTCAAATATATTATAGCCAAGTATTTCAATATCACTATCATGTTGAACATAACGATGAGCTTCTTCTATTATAATATGAAAAGCTCTACTACCACGAGGCTTAGTTACGCTAGCTTTTAAAAAGAGCATTCTTGATAAAATTTTAGTAAAAACTTTAGCTAGTCTATCATCAATATAGTTAATATTAAAGTTTATTATTTGACACTTTTCATTGTTCTCATTAGTCATTAAATCTTCAATATATTGGTCTTTATTAATAAAACGTGGATAATTAAAGTATTCTTTATAGTCACCGGTTGCTAAAGTATGAAGACGAACACTAATAACATTAGCATAGTCAAATACTTTATCACTTTTTAAAATACCCTCACTAATTAAAGCAAAATCCATAGCTAACTCTAAGTCATTCAAAGTATAATAAGGATTTAACTCTTCTTTTGGAATATCTTCAACTGTTTCTATTATATAGCCACGTACAAATTCGACAACCAATTCCATTTCTTGCATTTTACCAGTCTTATCAACAAATAAACATTGTTTAAAAGTTCTAGTATAACCAGGTTGAACAATTGGCGTTTCTAGATTTAAAGATGGTGTATTAAATTTAGTTAAAACGCCTATAACTTGGTCTCTTATTTTAGTTGAGTCATTTCCTGATAATAAAATATCTTGAAGAGCTCTTGCTATTATATCATTTTTTCTTTTAATTACATTTTCACTATTTCCTGTTAAGATAGGTACTAACTTTAAGGTCTTTTCAATTATTGGTATTTGTGATGCTGTTGTTACATCTAATAATAAAACTAAATCATCTACATCTAATAACCAAGGTGGTATTCTTAAAACTTCACATTCAGGGTCAACTGTATTAGTAGTTAAAGATTTATAATTTAAAGCTGGATTTACTTCATGTAGTCTACTAAAAGCATTAGTATATTCACCATAAGCATCAAAGAAAAAAAGGTTAGAATTTATTGGTGGTGTCTTACTACTTGTAAATAGCTTTTGTAAAATAGAAGCTACAGTACAGCTTTTACCAGCTCCACTGTTTCCTAAGATAGCAAAGTGTGTATTAAAAAATTCATTAATATCAATATTAATTTTATAACCCTCATAAACATTACTAGTACCAAAATTAGTCTTACCAAAGGTTACTTCTTGAGGACCAAGAATTAATTGTAATTCTTCAGCTGTTACTATTCTAATATCAGATTTAAAGGCTGGCTTAACACTAGAACCAGGTGAAAAGATATTATCATTTATTTCACCCACAATATTAACAACCATCTCTGTTTGATTAACATTAGCTATTTCCCCTACTACTTTTCTTTTAGTACCATCATCAAATATAACATGGATATTTACAAGATTAGGCTGTTCATTAATATTTATACTTAATTTGATAATAACACTATTATCAATAATTTCTTTAATAGTACCTAGCATAGCTTCACCCTCTACTCTTCTAAGATTATATCAAAAAAAAAAGGAAAATAAAATATCCTTTAATTATTTTTATTAATTAATTTAATTTATTTATTTATAAAAGAAAAAAGATTTATTAATCATTTCTACTAATAATCCTTTTTTGTTAATAATATTAATGATAAAAATATAATAAAAATAGCACTCAATCTAGTGTAGATTAAGTGCTTAACATTACACAATGGCAAGTACTCAACTCACAAAATTGAGTCTTCCCTTTTTTTATTTTATGCAAGTTTCCTTGACGTATTCACTATATCATATAAATAGTCTTTTGGCAAGTATATTTTTTGCTTCTGTATAAAAAATATTACCCATAAATTTAATAATTAATTTTCATATAATCCATGAATTTTTTGAATATCCATATCGCTTATATCATCAATTTTCCACTTACCATCTTCTTTAGTAAGATTAAAAGTTATATCATACTTAACTTTTTCTGTAACATTCTTTAACTCTTTAATTTTATAATCGATAAATTCACTTATAGTATCTATTAGGCTATTATCAGTAGAATCATTAGTCGTATCACTATCGGCATTATTTTCTTCTTTATCAGTTGTATTATTACCATCGTTATCAAGTTCACTTTCTTCATCAATTGTCTCTTTAGTATTCTCAAATTCATCACGATGGTCTTTAAAATACTTTCTTGCTTTTCTAATTGAAGTAGCATAGTCATATACTTCAATTTCTACATCTACTGTTGCGGTATCATCTTTAATATTTTCATCCTTTATTTTATAAGATAAGTTTTGATATTGCTTTTCTAAAAGAGCTCTATAATCACTTTTTTGACTATCAGACATACTAGTATCACTTTCTAATATATCATCTAATTGGTCTAGTACTTCACTATCCATTTTTTGATATTTACCCAAAAATTCTTCTACCTTAGCAGTAGGTGTATTCATATTTGTACCACAACCAGTGAATATAAATAAACTACCTAATAATACTAAAAATATTTTTTTCATTTTTAATTCCTCCCATTAATATAATGGGATAAAAATAAAAATTTATACCAAAAATTTATTATTTGATATAAATTACCCCACTAGCATTATCTCTTCCTGTAAAAGGAATAACATATTTAGCTAGATATTTTTTCTTAAGCCTATTAGGAACAGCAAGTTTTTGATCTACATAAGTTGCTTCATAAATTATTTTTTGTAAAGTTTCTTCTTTTTTAGTTTTCTTAATAATTTTACTAATCTTTTTATCAGTTAATAAATCAGTTACTCCATCTGTTAATAATAGTAGTATAGAATAGTCATTAGGAATAATTGTTGTAGTAATTTTACATAGTTCATTATTTAAGCCAATACAAGCATTTATTAAATTACTAATAGCAAAGTATCTTAAATCTTCTTTAGAAACATTGCCATATTTATAATACATCCATACATCAGAATCATCTTCAGTTATTTGGATAAGTTCTTGAGCTTTATAAATATAAGCTCTAGAGTCACCTATATTAAATATAAGAGTATTTTTCTTATTAATTATAGCTAAAGTTAAAGTAGTACCTAGAGTATCTTTTTTATACTTAGAAATTAATTCATTATTTATTCTTTTGATAAGTCTAGTAACAGATGATTCTAGTTTTTTATTATCATTTAGACTAGATATATCTTTTCGTAAAAACCAACTTTTTAATTTTTCAATTGTATAATTAGAAGCAATTTCCCCATATTCTTTACCACCCATACCATCAGCTATAGCCAATAGTTTATATTTTTTATTTTTAGGATGGACTACATAAAGACAAGCATCTTCATTAGTATGTCTAACGCTTCCTATTTCACTAATTTTATCAAGTACTTCCATAATAACTCCTAACTAGTAGTATTATAGCATGGATGTATAAATATGTAAATTGACATTTGTAATTAAAGTGTCAAAGTTAAAGTGAAAAACTTACTCACTAATTTTTACAAGTTCTCGGATAATAATCAACAAATGCTTCTATTATAATTAATTTAGTTTTCCTATTATTCATATTCATAATTCACCTTCAATCTGAGACCCTGGACCTTGTCAAGTTTCAAGGAGCGAAAACGAAACGGGACCCGTAGGTGCTGTGAGCGTTGCCGGAAGAGCTGCTCGAGCCGAACACTCCTGCAACAGTGGTATAACTAAAGTAACCGCCGCGTACGGGCCACGGGAGCTCGCGGTATACGAATCCGCTCCCATCTCCATACCAATTAGTAGTTTCTGATAAGGCTTGTCCATAACATATTCCCCCATCACAGGCTTTTTGTGAATTTGTCAAAGTTGAGCTTGATGGCATTTCACCAACTTTTGTTCCAACTTTATATAAATTGAAATATTTATTATCTGGAAATGAATAGTTTATAAAATCATCATAAGCACCAGATTCATATACTTTTCCATTAAAGCCAGAATTAGATGTAGTTGATTTTCCACTCATTGGTGTATCATCTTCATTGTAAGCAAGTACTCCCATTACATATTCCCATGTTCCTCCACTCATATCGTATATTCCGTAAATATTTCCAGTAGTTGAAGCTCCAGGTCCAGCTTGTCCTTTGCCATCTCCTAATTCCGTCATATTATTATAAGCATATTGCGGATTTTTTGTATCATTTTGACTTGGTGTTCCATTGCTTGAACCTGTTATATATTTATCTGATTTATTTTGATAAATTTCCTTATTAGGTCCAGTATAATCAGTATTTCCATATTTTCCATATTTACTTTGGGAAAGATAAGCTACTGCTCCCCACTCATCATTCTTCATCATATGCAAGTCTCCACTATCACTAAATCCAAAAGTTGCCGTATCATTTTGCATACTTCTTGCGGCATAGAAGAAACTACTTACTTTTTGACTTCTTAAAGACGACATATCTGGCTTTATAGATAATTTGTTTACAGTACAACTTTCACTTGTACAAGCACTTGCTAACTCTCCTGCTGTTTCAAATTTTCCGACCCATATTCCTGCTTGCGTAGTCCTTCCAAAGTTAAAGGCATCTGGTGTCTTCCATTCGCTTTCTTCATTTCCTATGTAATTGGCTTTTCCACTTTCAATTGGGTCAGTTTCAGATAAAAACTTTATATCGATTGCACCAGGTAATGCTGTACTTGCTCCACCTCGACCATAAGGTCCTTGAATTGTATATGAATATCTTGGTATCCATACCCACATTGTATTAATATCATCCATACTAATTGAAGTACCATTATTAGCTTTCTTATAATATTCTCTACTAGCATCTTCAAAATTATAATAAAGTAATGGTTGCGTTTGTCCCAAGCTAACTTCATTACTATAATGTGCCTTTATTTCGTCATCACTTAAAGCTTTATTAAACACTAAAACATCATTTATATTGACTCTAGCCGTTGTACTAGAATCTAATATATCCATTTCTGTAAGATTAGCCCCTAAAGACATAGAAGCAGTAGATAACTTTATACTACCAACTACAGGAGTAGAACCTGCTAATTCACCATTTATATATAATTTCATATCTGACCCATCATATGTTGCCACTATTGTATTATAATCGTTACTTTTTAACACTCCATATACGTACTTATAACCATCATTTACATATAATTCAAAAAATATTTTATCATGTGCATAAATATTAAGACCACCACCGCCAGCATCCCAGTTACCAATAAGTAATCCTTTAGTATCACTTTCATTTCTAATCTTTACTACATATGATATTTCACTTTTAAAATCATATCGATATAATCCGCAATTTATATAATCATCTACTCCATCTAAAGTAGCTTCTCCATTGCCAATAATAGCATTACCACGAATTAATCCATCATTGTTATTTCCTGATAAGTCTTTAACTGTATTTTTCACTGTTACAGCATTGGCCCATACTTGATTGCAATAATCATAGCTTTTAGACAAATCTTGCTTCACCCAAGTTTGATTTTCTTCATCATAAACAACTGGAATCATATCTCCATTTAAAACTGGAGCATTCGGATGATTTTCACAACTATCTTTAAATGATGGAGCATTATTTCCATTAATTACTAAATTTCCTGATACATTAGGTATTGTTAAAATACCACTAGTATAACTATAAGTATTTAGTATTTCTCCATTCATTGTTACTTCTATATTTTTAGGAGCACTACTACCAAAATTTTGTGAATATTCTTCTCCCATGAATATTTCTTTTTTATAATCATCAATATTACTAAAACCATTATAAGTAACAGTAAATACTTGTTTAAAATTAAAAGTTAATAAATATGTCTTTTTTATTTCTGCCGTTGTAGGTTTAAACGTAATAGTAAAAGTATTACTACTAGCAGGACCTACTAATTTTTTACCAATAATATCTTTTTGTACTTCTATATTTCCATCTAATCCACTTATACTTAAAATACCCATATTTACAGCTGAAAAGTTTTCTACTTTAACTGTATAAGTTATACTACATTCTCCAGTTGTAGTATAACCAAGCTTAATTTCATGTTTAGAAAAATCTGCATACTCAACTGTCATTTCACTAGGTTTTTCACTAGTTGTAAAACTAGTAATTCTAACATCTTTTTCTGGTCGATAATTAACATCTCCCGTAATATTTAATTCACTATTTAAAGCAGAATAACCTATAGTCATTACTACTACCGTTATTACTATTAATGCTAGGATATATTTGTTAAATTTTTTCATTTTTTATCATCTCTTTACTACTAATTTTTTTCTTTTTCCTTTTCTTTATCTTGCGTTTCCACAAATTTTGTTAAGAGCGTTACTATATAATTATTTAAACTTCTATTATCTTTTAAGGCTAACATATCTAACTTCTGTTTAATTTCTTTGTCTATTCTTATGTATATTATATCTTTCATACTGATATCACCTTACTTACAATTAGTATATCCTATTTTTTTTAATATATTTGCTTGCATTTAATATTCAATAAGCTAGCAGTATTTTAGTATCTAAAAAATATAGGTTTATCTGTACATTATTTTATACTCATAATGACAAAATAAAAAGATAAAGTATTACTACTTTACACTTTTTTACGATTAAAAATCACAATTACCTGGAGTTCTGGGATAAGGAATAACATCTCTTATATTTTCTATTCCTGTTAAATACATAATTAATCTTTCAAAGCCCATACCAAATCCGGAATGGACACATCCTCCATATTGTCTTAATTTTAAATACCAGTCTAATTCATCTACTCCAGTATTTAGCTCTTTCATTCTTTTTAATAAAACATCATATCTTTCTTCTCTTTGGGAACCTCCCATTAATTCACCTGAACCTGGTACTAATAAATCTACAGCCGCAACTGTTTTATTATCATCATTAAGTCTCATATAGAAAGCTTTTATATCTTTAGGCCAATCATATACAAAGACAGGAGCATGATACTTTTCTTCTGTTAAGTACTTTTCATGTTCTCTAGCTAAGTCTTCACCATATTCAGGAGCAAATTCAAAATTCTTATTAGCTTCTTTTAATTCTTTAATAGCTTCATGATGAGTAATACGAATAGCTTTTTTCTTTAATAAATTCTCTAATTTTTCAATAAGGCCTTTTTCAACAAAATTATCTAAGAATTCTAATTCTTTTTTACAATTATCTAGTACATACTTAACAACATTTTTAAGCATATCTTCCATTATATCCATATCTTTTTCTAAATCACAAAAAGCCATTTCTGGTTCTATCATCCAAAATTCTGAAGCATGGGTTTTAGTATTAGAATTTTCTGCTCTAAAAGTAGGTCCAAAAGTATAAACATTTTTATATGCTAAAGCAAATGTTTCTGCTTGTAGTTGTCCTGATACTGTTAAGGAAGCCATTTTACCAAAGAAGTCTTTAGTATAATCAACACTACCATCTTTATTTTTAGGAACATTTTCTAAATCAAAAGTTGTTACATGGAACATCTCACCTGCTCCTTCACAATCACTTGCTGTTATTAAAGGAGCATGGAAGTATACAAAATCTTTCTTTTGAAAATATTCGTGTATTGCAAAAGCAGCTTTACTTCTAATTTGAAAAACAGCTTGAAATAGATTAGTTCTAGGTCTAAGATAAGCTTGTTCTCTTAAGAATTCTCTACTATGCTTTTTAGGTTGAATAGGATAATCTTCTAGACAGTCTCCTAATAAGCATATACTCTTAGCTTGTATTTCAAATAATTGTCCTTCTTTAGGAGATTTTACAACTATACCTGTTACTTGAATAGCACTACCTATATGAAATTTTTGAATATCTAAAAAATCACTTAAGCTATTATCATAAACTATTTGTATTTGGGTAAAGTAAGTTCCATCGGAAAAAGATATAAAACCAAACTCTTTTTGTTTACGATGATTCTTTATCCATCCTTCTAAAGTAACTTCTTTATTTAAGTATTCTTCATAATTTGTAAATAAATATTTATCAGTCATTTTTATCCCTACTTTCTATATATTTATAATAATTTAATTCTTGTCTTTGTTCATCATAATAATCAAAAATAAAACCTCTTTTTTCATAAAAAGCTTTAGCAATCGTAAATTTAGGGTCAACACTTAATGTAATCTTTTTACAATTACTTTCTTTAGCATAATCCATACATAAGTTAAATAATTTATTACCTATTCCTCTATTGCGATATTCTTTTTTTACATAAAAAGAATTTAAGTAACATTCTTTATTATTAATTATTTTAATACTACATGTACCAACTAGATTATTTTCTATTTCAGCACTTACTAAAATATTTGGTTTTATTTGTAGAGAATTATAATCTTGTTTATCTAACCAATCATCCCAATAATCTATTTTAAATTCTTCACATATATTTTCTTTAATAAACTTTTTTATATCATAATTACATTCATTAATTTTATACTTCATATTTTTTCCTACTACTTTTAATTTTTAATAATATAGTCCTGTTTTATATTTCCAAGCCGTTATTCTAATTACGGCTTCATTTAAAACATTTTCATCTATTATACCACTTTTTACAGCATTTAACACTTCATTATACATAGTTATAAAATCACTAGTAATAATCATATCATTTCCAGCATTGATTGCTAAGACACTAGCCTTACCATCTTCTACATAAGACTTAACGGCGTCCATAGCTAAGTCATCAGTCATAATAATACCACTAAAGCCTAAAGTATTTCTTAATTCACTAATTACTTTACTACTTAAAGAAGCTGGATAATTACTATCTATTGCATTAATAATATTATGACTTACTAAAATACTAGGTACTTTAGCTTCAATTCCCGCTTTAAATGGTAAAAAGTCATTTTCTAAAAAGTTCTCATAACTTCTATTATCTATGGAAATGCCTGTATGGGTATCAACATTATTACCATAACCTGGAAAATGTTTAAGACAAGAATTAATTCCCGCATTATTAGCATAAGTAACCATATTTTTAACAAATTCAGCTGTTTTAGTAGCATCTTGTCCAAAACTTCTACTATAGATAAAATCATTTTCATCAACAGATACATCACTAACAGGAGCCAAGTTAGTATTAAGACCTAGTTTTAGTAATAACTCAGCTTTTTCATTTTCTGTCTTTTCTAATAATTCATAACCACCAGTATTATAAATATCTTGGTTCGATGCAAACTTTTCATCTCTAAACTCTTTAAAACGACTTACTCTAGTTACAGTACCTCCCTCTTCATCAACAGCTAATATAAGAGGATATTTACTAACTCTTTGGTCATTATCTAATTCTTCTTTTATACTTTCTTTCGTATGATTTTCAAAGTCTTTAGCAAATAAAACATAACCTCCTGGATAATAATTAGATTCATCATTAAAAGTATTTATATCATATCTAACTAAAAAGACTTGCCCTACTTTTTCTTCTAAAGACATCTTCTTTACTGTCTTAATAGCGTCTTCATAATATTTTTCAAATAATAATCCTTTATATTTTTCAAGTTCTTCACTACTTACTTTTTCTTCTGTTTTTTTCTTAGCTGTACTTTTAGGCTTATCTGTTAAATAAACTTTTTTATAAATTGAAAAGCCTAGTACTCCTAATAATATAATTATTACTAAAGTTATTAATGTCTTTTTCATACCTTTTATCCTTTCATTATTGTTTTAAATTCATTTGGAATAGTAGTTTCAAATAATACTTCTTTTTTTAAATATGGCAAGTATATTTTTAATCTATTAGCATGCAAATACAATCTATTAAAGTTATCTTTTATGCCATATTTTTTATCTCCAACAATAGGATGATTTATACTACTAAAGGCTACTCTAATTTGATTTTTACGTCCTGTTTTTATAACTATATTAAGTAAAGAATACTTATCATTTTCATTTTTAACTTGATAATTAGTTATGGCCCTCTTACCTTCATTATTCTTTGATACATAAACTAAATTAGTCTTAGTTTCTAAAAGATACTCATCAATTAAACCACTCTTTTTTCTTAGTTTACCATGAATAACTCCTACATATTCTCTTAAAGTAACTATTTCATTCCATTTATCTTGCAATATATTTTTAGTTTTTTCATCTTTAGCAAATATTATTATTCCACTTGTATCTTTATCTAATCTATGTACTATAAAAATCTTTTCATTTTTTCTATTTGTTTTTATATATTCTCTTAGTATATGATAAAGAGTTTTTTCTTTTTCTTTTGATGTTGCGATTGTGAGTAGTCCACTTGGTTTATTTATTGCGTAAATATGTTCATCTTCATAAACTATCTCAAAGGGAAATTCTTTTTTATTTTTACTATTATCAATTATTATGTTCATACCAGGATATAGCTTATAATCATACTTTGTAATTTTATTATTATTTATAAATATATCACCTTTAGTTAAATACTGCTTTATTCTTTTTTTAGGCATATCTAAATTTTCATAGAGATAATCTAATAACAGAGCTTCTTTTTTCACAATTAGTTTCATCAAATCACCATTTCTTTTCTAGATTATACTATATATTTTTAAAACTTTCTATATTTAGTGAAATCTTTTTTGAAATACAAATTAAAAAGAAAAAAAACAGTTTCTAAATACTGTCTTTTTCAATTTTTGAGTTATCTATTGAGGTGTTAAAACGAAACGAGTACTTGTACTACTATCAATACCAGTAGAATCACCGCTATTAGTGTGAGAAGAGAACACACCTGCAATAATGAGTTTACTATAACTACCACCACGCGATGACCAAGTATCTTTCGGATATACAAATCCCGCATAATCACCATACCAACCTGCTGTTTCTGATAGTGCTTGTCCATAACATACTTCACCATTACAAGCTTTTTCTGAATTTTTTAAGTCAGACTTTAGAGGCATTCCCTCTTTTGTCGTCGCAACTTTATATAAATTGTAATATTTTGAATTTGGGAAAGAAATTGATGGATCATTTATAAAGTCAATATAATCTTCATTTTCTAATACTTTTCCTGTAAAGCCTGAATTCAATATTGTAGAATTTCCACTCATTGGTGAATCATCTTGATAGTAGGCTAATACTCCCATAACACTTTCCCAACTACAACCACTCATATCATATATTCCGTAAATATTTCCTGTTGTAGAAGCTCCAGGTCCTGCTTGACCCTTGCCATCTCCTAAATCAGTCATATCATTATAGGCATATTGTTTAGATGCATAATCATTTTGGCTCGGTGTTCCGTTACTGTTCCCTGTTATATATTCACTTGATTTGTTTTGATATACCTCTTCATATTTTCCAAAATAGTCAGGATTACCGTGTTTTCCATATTTACTTTGTGATAGATAGGCTGCTGCTCCCCATTCATCATTTTTCATCATATGCAAGTCGCCTTTATCCGTATTAAATCCATAAGTGGAATAATACGTTTTTTGCATACTTCTTGCAGCATAGAAGAAACTCGAATTTTTTTGACTTCTAAGTGAAGTTAATCCTGGTTTTATTGTTACATTACTTACATTGCATGATGAATCTATACAATTATTTTCTAATGAACCAGTTATTTCAAACTTTCCTACCCATATTCCATCCTGGGTTGTTCCACCAAAATTGAAAGCATCCGGTGTTCTCCAATTTTTTTGTTCATTCCCTGTGTAATTAGCTGTTCCATTTTCAGCTGAGTCCGTCTTTGATAAGAACTTTATATCAATGGCACCAGGTAATTCAGCACTTGTTCCGCCTCTGCCATAAATTCCTTGTATCGTATATGAATATCTTGGTATCCAGACCCACATTGTATTTATGTCCTTAATATCAATTTCTGCTCCTGGTTCAGCTTGGATTAAATTATTTCGAACATCAGAAGTAACAGTTACAGCATTAGCCCATTTTTGATGGTCATAGTCATACCAACTATTATCTTTATTACTTGAATCAGCCTTTTTCCATACTCCCCCTTCAGTACTTGTCGCTTCATAATATACCGGTATCATATCTCCATTTAGTACTGGTGCATTTGGTTTAGTTTCTACAACAGGTGTAACTGTACCTGATGAACCATCTCCACTTACTATATTTTCAAAAATAAATGTTCTGTCTAGTCCTTTAATAGTAACAGTATCATTAGGAATACTAGTAGCTTCACTATTAAAAGCTACTTTTAGAGTTACAGTTGTTTTTTCTTTAGAATCTAATATATCTATATTTTCAAAAGTAGTTTCAGTATTTATTTGCGTATCACCATAATATACTTCATAAGTAACATTTCCTCTTAGGATTTCTTCATCTTCAGGAGATTTAACTGTATAAGACAAAGGAGTATTTATTCCATCAACATTTGTTAACTTAGCCGCAATAGTACCAGCATTCTCAACAGGAATAGTAAAAGTACAAGAATCTCCTGGTACTTTAAAAGAAGCACTTAAGCCTGTAACGGATGTTCCCGTTACTTTACCAATTTTACATGTTGCTTTACCAGTTTTAGAAGTAGTAGTATTTTCACTTACAAAAATAACACTCCACTTCTCTTGTTGAACAGTAGCAGTTCCACCTATTTTTAAATTAGCAGATAAAACTGCATAGCCAATTGATAAGCCAATTACTACTAAGCATAAAGCTCCAATTATCATATATTTTTGTTTCCTACTATTCATAACCATCACTCTTTTCCACTATTTCTATTTTTATTTAACTATATCATACCCCCCCCCCGAGCTTGTCTGTCAATGGTTTTTTGTAATTTTTTTAAAAAATTTTACAAAAAAAATTTTGTAACTTATTTATACCGCATATCTAATATTGTACTT
>CANQIL010000002.1 GCA_947624045.1 uncultured Bacilli bacterium | reverse complement strand
AGTTTTATCTTGTTCTATTAAATCTTTATTTTCTTTTCTAATTTCATCCCACATTTTGTTATATGCTTCTAAATCAGATTTTTTAATGAATCCACCGCTACCAATTAATTTAAATTCATTTTTCTTAGTTTTATTAAGGATTGCTATCTCATTTTTATCATTAAATACTATTCCTCTTGCACCATAACGTATTCTAGGGTTATCAAATGGCAGAGGAGTGATGTTAAAATCAAAATCTGATAATGTTTTTATAATATTCATACCATACCTCCGACATATTAGTTGATTTAAAATAAAATAGAAGTATGTAATCTCTATTTAGTTGTACGCATTAATTCAGCTATTACCAAAACAAATAAAACGATTGGGAAACATAGAACTGCTAGAATAGACATCATTGCCTTTTTTGCTTTAGCTTTTTGGGCTAATTTTATATTATTTTCTTGCTTTTTTTTGATATAGTCATCATTTTCAAGTGACGCAAATATTTCTTCTATTGTCATTATTTCACCTCCAACATAGTGATTATCTTTATTTAGTTGTACGCATTAATTCAGCTATTACTAAAACAAATAACGCATAGGGAAAAACAGAATAGCTAAAACAGTAATCATCGCATTTTTTACCTTTGCTTTTTGCTCTAATTTCCTTTGCTTTTCTCTTTCCCTTTCAATATACTTATGACCACCGTTTTTTGTAGCATCTACTATTTCATCTATTGTCATAATTCCTACCTCATATTTTTATTAATTTATTTAAATCATACTTCTACATACTTTAATTATAGTCATAAATGTAACATTTAGCAATACAATTTAATTTTTTATAACAATTTCTATAAAATCTCGAGTTATATGATTAATTGTTTTTTTAGGATAAATTAAGCCAATTGGATTAGTAGGCATTATTTCTTTTAAATCAAGTTTTTTTAAATCATATTCTTTTATTTCATCTTCAATAAAATAGCCTATGTAATTATTTGCTTTTATATAATCAGCCATCAACTTTGAATCTGGCATTAAATGTGTAGGATTTAATTCTATATTATTTTTTTGCAATATTTCATCTAGCATTTGTCTTCTTCTTGAGCTACCAGAAATAACTAAAGTATAGTTAGCCAAATCTTTCAATGATTTTATTTTTCCTTTTATTTGATCATATAATTCTTTAGAACACGCAAAGCAAGTATTATATTCAAAAATAGGTTGTATTTCCAAATCAAATTTTTCACTATAATTTATATGTGGCAAGTAATCAATTAAAACATCTATTTTATGATTCATTAAGTATTCATTTAGGTTAGTTGCATTATCAGTATAAATATTAATTTTTACGTTAGGGTATGTTTGACTAAATTTAGTTAAGTATTTGCTTAACATAAAATCAGCAATATTCCTAGTAGTTCCAATAGTTAACGTTATATCTAGGTTGGATGATAAATTTTCAGCTGAGAAAATATCTATTTTGCTAAATAATTGATCTAAAATATTGTAAATTCTCTCTCCATCAAGGGTCAATTCAAATCCTTTGTTTGTTGTATTAACTAATTTTAAACAAAGAAGTTCCTCTAATTTTGATACACTACGACTCAAACTAGATGGTGATATATGATTTTGTTGTCCTGCTTTTGAAAAACTATTTTTTTTAGCTGAGATGTAAAAGTCGTAATAATATGTAAAATTATTTCTTAAATCGTATAATTCTGACATAATATCATCCCCAATAAAATTGTATATGATACTACAAAATCGACAAAAAGTCAATTGAAGTAATGCACTGTTATTTATCATTTGTATAGCTAATACTATTTCTAATGTTTAATATTATTATCAAATATAATCTTTTCAGTATAGTATGTTTCCTTAATGTCACATTGCACATAATCCTTATTTTGCTGATTATTTAAATTATTTTCTAAAATTCTGATTAATTCTATAATTTTATTACTTATATCTTTTGGAAAACTAAAACGATACTTTTGATATAGAGCGTCTAAAGTATAGTTTGTTACTAATACTGCTTCGTTTACTTTATATTCTTTAACTATCATACCAATACCTCCCATACAATTGTAATTATTTCAAATTAAATCATACATAAGAATACTTATATTTTAATATGAATTATTACGTATATTTTGAACAAAATAATATTACTTTATAAAAATTTTATAACAATTTTTATATAAAGTAAATTATTTTTCTTAAACAGTTGTATAAAAGACAATTACTTAACACTTATATAAAATAAAAATGAATGGGAAGTATGATTTATGAATATGAATAGTAAAAAGATTCTTGCTATGAATTTTAAGTTTTATAGGGCAACATATAATTTATCTCAAGAAAAATTTGCTGAGAAAATAGGTAGTAATTTAGTTTATGTTAATCAAATAGAAAATTGCAAAAGAAAACCAACTATTGAAATGCTTGATAAAATTGCTGATGGAATGAATAAAAATATTGATCCTAAATTAAAAATGACTAGTTCTAAATTATTAGAATATAATCCTAATCATAAAACAAATTTTGTTAGAGTAGATGAAAAGAAATAATCAAAATGACTATTTCTTTTTTATTATAAAATATTTTCTAATAAATGCCAATTGTCAGTTTCCATCTCTTCCGTATATAATGTATTTGAATAATATAATTTATCATTTTTATCATAATCCCTTACAAAAGCCCAGTTAATATTATACTTTTTAGAATATTCTTTTAGTGCTTCAAACTTGTTTTCTACTTTCATATCAATATTTTTTGATTTGCCTTCTACGTTTTCTCCACCTTTAGTTTCAATAATCCATATTTTATCATTATTATCACAAACTATAAAGTCAGGGTAAAAATGCCATTTTTTATTTACTGCATCTACATAAACAATAGAAAAATAGTCAGTAGAAGATTCACCATTTTTATAAAACCATTTTATCTTGTTACTATTTTCACAGTAGTTTTCAAACATTTTTTCAGATTTTGATTTTATTCTACTACTAGGATAATTCATGTATATGTTTTTTTCATAAATAGTAGTATCTTTCATTTTAGGATCATATTTTATATAATCCATTTCTGGTGGATACCAAGTTGTTTCTTTTAATTCTTCTAATTTGAATTTTTGCTGTCTTGCTTTTTGACTTACTGCCTCTTGAAAATCATATTTTAATTTTTCTTCATTATTTATAACAAAAGCATAAAATTCTATTAATGAAAGATCAACAAATCTCTTATTGAATAATTTTTGTTTCCAAAACATTCTTTCTAACATTATTCTTGTCCTATCATATCTCATACCAATTTTAGACGAAATAACATTTATAGAATATCTTAATTCAAAACCATTTTTACTAGTCTTTACTGTTGATTCGACTTTAATTCTATTAGCATTTTCTAGTTCATTAGAATTTAATCTAACAATTTTATCTTGAACAATATAATTTTCAATAGTATTTTTAAAAATATATCCATTTGCTTCTAATATAGTCTTATTATTTTTTTTATTAGTTGTTAGTTTATATTTATCAATAAAGTATTGATGTAAAATATTAAATGTTTGTCTTTCATCAAATCCATCAAAAGAAGAGTCAAAAGATAATCTCTTTAGAGATAAATTTTTGTATTCTTTTTTCAAAAATATAATTTTTGTATCATAGACATTACTGCCTAATTCTTGTTTTACACTCTGTTCATATTTTTCATCAAAAGTGTATAAATAACAATTATCTAAAAGTACATTATCATAATGATGTGCTTGTGGCATTCTTCTTATTCTTCCAATAGTTTGGGTCTCAAAATCTTCACTCATATTATCACGAAGTTTTACCAAAATTTTTGCTCTAGGACAATCCCATCCAGTAGAAATTGCCTGTTTCATAATAAGAATTGCTTGATTTGATTCGTTGTTGTTTATATTATCAATATTTTCTTTTCTTTCTGAAAGCCATACCGCTAAATTTTGTTTGCTATAATTGTAGCCTTTATTATCTAAGATGTTTTCAATTTGTGTTATAAGTGCATCAGATTTGCTAGGAACTTGAATTATAATTAGTGGATTAACTTGTATATTTCTTTTTAAATATTCTTCTTTAATTGCTTTTCTTTTTGAAATTGCTAGGTCTAATAAATACTCATGTTCATTTGACAATACATTTGAATTAGAAACACTTTCATTAATATACAAGGCTCTAGTAATAAGTCCCTCATTGATAACATCTAACTCATTTATAATTATATTTTCCGCTTCTTTATTAGTTTTTGTTGTAGCACTAACTCTAATAATATATTCTGGATGTATATAATCAATAATACTTTCTGCTTTTACAGTTTTATTTAAGTGTTCTTCATCTACAATTACAATAAATTTATACCCAAAATTATGTGCTTCATGTATTCTTTCATATAAATTTTTTCTTTCTGTTTCTTTTAGGGCATTATTCCCTTTTTTTGTAACAGTTTCCCAATTTATAAAAGCAGTATCCTTTGCACCAAATCCTTGTAATAAGACATCTTGAATGTTTTTATTACTTAAATGTGGTAACAATTTTATCATTTTGTTACGACTTTGTTCTTCTAATTCACCTTTACCAGGAGTAAGCCATACAAATATAGTGTTACTATTTTCATTAAAATATTCTTCGATGTAAGAAAGCAAGATTATAGTTTTTCCACTACCAGTTGGTGCTTGTAATAATATTTCTTTTTTTTCACCAATAGAAGTAGTATCTAATAATTTGTTAACGGTATCAATTTGGAAATTTTTTAATTTTATACCTTGCATTATGCCACCTCCATTATTTCATCTTTAAAATAATATTCTGGTATTATAAACAATTCAATATTATTATCTTTAAAAATTTTTTCTTGATTAGATGTCAATAGTATATCAGATGAAATATATAACTTATTACATTTTTCTAAGGCATCTTCATTTTTAGAAAAATTATCTAATGCATCCTCATCTAAATAAACTTTAATTGTATTATCATCTATTAAAATTCCGTTTTCTATTTGTATCAAATTCTTAATATTCACCATCAAATTTTTACTAAGATTTTCTTCATCATTATTTATTCTAGGAACGTATGAACATTTATAATATTTTAAATTTGATTTAATTCCCTCAATATTTTTGTATCCTTTTATAATTTTTGTTAATCTATCATAAGTTACTTCTTCACATATATTATTTTCATTATTTGTACATAAAATATACTGCCTATTGCCATTATCTTCTTGATTTAATTCTAATACTGCTTGTGCAGTTGTTCCTGAACCAGCAAAAAAATCTAATATTAATGCATCTTTATTATTATAAGTAATAGAATCAATTAATAATTTAATTAATGATACTGGCTTAGGGTATGCAAATTTGCTTTTCTCACCAAATAATTTTTCTAATTCCATTCCACCATCACTTTTTGTACTAATAATTGATCTTAAAAGCATTCTTTCAACATCATTTAAATATTTTATACTACTAGGTTGGGTATTTTCATCTTTTGCAAACCAAATTTTACCACACACGACACTGCCATCATATCTAATTTTTATATTATCATAATCAAGCATAGATTTAAAAGTTTCTTCACTCCATCTCCAACCTCTATCTGGAACTTTGACAACTTTTTTCGTTATGGGGTGTATAATATCATACTTAGGGCCAAATGTGTTCCCATTGGGCCAACTAAGATTTATTTTTCCCCAAATGTTATAATTGTCATCTAAATTATTGTAAAGGGTGATTGCTCTGTCATACTTATTTTTTCTATACAATTTTTTTAATTCAATTTCTGATTCTTGAATAGACTTTTTTTTCTTTTTAAACTCATTTAATAATTTTTCAATATCACTCATACCATCTTTTGGCATTAAAAATTTGTATTTATAATCAGCCCTTTTGGCATATAATAAAATATATTCGTGGATGTTACCAATTCCCTTATCATTTTTAGGGACTCTCTTATTCCAAATAATGCAATCTATAAAATTTTGTTCTCCAAATATTTCATCACACAATAATTTAAGTTGTGCAAATTCATTTTCATCTATACTTATAAATATAACTCCATTGTTTGATAAAAGATTTCTTGCTAATCTTAACCGCACACCCATAAAAGATAACCATTTGCTATGTTTGAATGTATCTTCTGAATTAACTATTTTATCATCATAAATAAAATCAGAGCTTTTTGTATTATAGGGTGGATCTATATATATAACATCAACTCTTTCATTATGTGTTTTTTGTAGAAGATATAAACTGTGTAAATTATCGCCCTCTAACAAGAAATTAAATTTGTCATTTTTATTTGATATTATTTCTTTTTCTTTTATTTCCTCAAAAGTTGGTATCTTAGTTTTTAATTCTACGTCAACTTTTTCTTCGTGTTCTTCCCATACTAAACCATATTTCTTTTTTGTAAGTTCATATTCTATCAATGATAAGTCATTTAAAACATCTTCATCATTAATACTATTCTTAATATTTTTAATAGTTTGTAACATTTTTTCTCTTTTTATTTTTGATAAATTAGTTGTTTCCATAAAAATTACCTCCTAGAAAATATTTTTCTATAATTATATCAATAATGATTAACATCATCATTATTGAATAATACCCCTATATCATAACCAATATATCTTATTTGTTCTTCATTTAAAATTACACCGTATTTTTCTTTTAATATATTTTGCACTTCAGACAGTTTTATGTCTTTGTTTTCTTCTAAAATGCTTAGTAAAAATGTTTTTCTAGATGCATTTCCTTTAGGACAGTAACAAAATATAATGTTGTTATGCCAAGAAATTTTTCTAAAACCATCTATTAATTTTATTAATGAGCAAATTATAGAGTCGTTAATCATTTTATTTTGCAATAGGCTATGAGATATTTTTGCTCTAATCAATGTTGGTGTGATGTAATAATTATTTATAGAAAACGTTTCTTTTATAACATTAATAAAATCAAAAATTTCATTTTTAGTTAATCCTAAATTATAAAGTCTTTCAAAAGCATAATACTTTTTATCTATTTCAATAATTTTATAATTTTTTTCCAACTTAGAAATAATTGCGTAGGTTGTACTACTCATTCTTAAATTTGAACAAGATATTTCTCCTCTTATAATTGCATTATAAAATGCTTCTTCTAAGTTATTATAATTATTTTTTATTATATAATTTCCTATGATTTTATAATTAAGTTTGCTTAAATTTAAATTATTAAGTATTTGTTGAGTGTTATTAGAAGATAAATTAAAATTATTTAAAATTTCTCTAAATTCATTTATAGAGTACACGTTTTTATTTAACTTTGAAATTATATTGTCTAAATAATCAGTTGGTAATTCAACTACATTGGCAATAATCTTATCACCAGTTATATATTCTTTAAATTCTAATGCCAAATAAGATGCCATTGTATCTTCACGATGTCCATAATTGTTTCTTAAAATTTTTAAAAAATCAGAAACTGATAATGGTGCTAACTCTGTCATTTTGTCTTCGAAAAAATCCTTTCTATTTTTGTAACCAATTAAAATGTTTGGCATTCTTAAATAAGTTACATTATCTAAAAAAATCAAATTTCTTAGTAAATTGTGTAATTCTTGTTCATTTTTAATATTCAATTCTTCCATTAAGTCTTTATTGTTCTCATAAAAATATAGTGAACTATATAATCCATATTCTACATTAAGCATTTCCTTTAAGTTAATCAAATCATTTTCCGATAGTAATTCCATTTCATAGTAACGTATATTATATTTATTTCCAGAAATGCACCAACTTTGTCTTTCTAAAAATCCCTCTAAATTATGTATAGATTCATAAATATCTATTTTATAATTTGATAAATCATTTATAATGAAATCATTTATGCGATAGAATAAATCTTTTACTTTAATTTCATTATTGCATTTATATTTTAAATAATACTTTGTTACATTAGCTCTATCACCAATAATATACATATTATCTATATATATTTCTTTTTTTAACGATTTTATTCTTTTTAATATATCTTCATTATTGAAATATTCTTTTTCTAATTCTACAAAGTTTAATTTTCCTTTTTGATATTTATCAAACAAGTAATAGTAAGTAGATTTTTTTTCGTTAAAGATAGTAAGAAATTCATTCTCAGATAAATCATATTTCTCATAAATATGCTTATATTTGTCTTCTGCAACTTTTTCTATTTTCATATATTCTTTCTCAATAATTTGTCTAATTCTTTCTCTTGTTAAATTATACTTATCGCCAACTTGCTTTAATGTTTGGCCACTCAGTCTTTCCAAAAGAATATTTTTATGTTGCTCATTTAAATCTTGAATTCGTAACAATATACTTGGAAAAATCAAAGAAATTTTTTCATCAATAACTTTTATTTTATTTTCTCTTTCTAGTTTGCTTATGTCTGTATAAAAATGAGAAATTGGATAAGTTGTATTTAATAAGTAACATAAAATTTTTGACATTTCTATATCTTTATCATCGTCTAATGAGCTAATAGCTTTTAACAAGTAATCAGAATAATCATCTTTTTTTGGAATATGAAAATTATTATTTTTTAACATTTCATAGCTAGTTTTAATTCCTTGATAATATTTTGGATTTATTGCATATTTAACACAAAACTCATCTTCATTTAATGCAGATATATCATTTAATACAACTTTTCTATCATTCATCATCATTAAAACATTTCTTTTAATGTAGTAGAATTGTAACTCATTTATGATATTTGTATATGCATATTGATCATTTTTTGATTTCCAAAAAGCTTTTATTATCTCTTGCCTTTGTGAAGTGCTAATACCTTTTTCCTTTAATATGCTTTCACCAAAGAATTCTAAATCGAGATATGTAATTCCAAGTTCATAAATTTTTTTTAATACTGTCATTGAAATTCCATAGTTATTTAATATGAATATACTTTTCATCTAATCACCTCAGTTTTATCAAGACAAATTTAGATTTTAATTTGTATTAAAATTATATCACGAAAGCGTCAACTTTCCTACGATTTTATTAACATTTGTATAAAAAACAAGCAGTAAAATGTGCTTGTTATTTGTTATATAATTTATAAAATTCATATTTTAAATCAATAGGATTTATATTACATTTCTCATAACTTTCTTTAATATATGGGAGTAGAATATCAATATCTTCATTTTTTCTAACTTTATAAGATAAACATAATGGCTCATAGTTTTTTCTAGTAACAATATGCAATTCATTATTAGAATTACTAACATTTAATAATCTAACATAAACACCATAATTTGTTTTTGATAATAGTACAAAATTTCTTTTTCCCTTAAACATTAAGCCTTTGTTAGTTTTATGCTCACTTATAGAAATATTTAAAGTCTTAATTTTAAACTTTAATTCATTAAACAATTTATCACTTAAACTTTCTTTTGGGGCAGTAAAGAAGTTATAAATATTTTCAATAGTTCTAATAGCGTAATTAAAACTATTATCATCTTCAACAATTAGTGAATAACATATACTATTATTTTCATATCCTTTACGATTTATTAATTTGTTTTCAGTGTCAAAATTTTTAGCAACTTTATGAAAAGATACTAATAAGTTATTTTGTTTAACTTGTACTTCAACAATTCTATTATTTAACTTATAAACAATATTTTTTACAAGATAATTTCTGACAATATTTTTACTGATAGCCATTATATAAAAATCTAATTTATTTAATAAATCAATAGCAACTTGCTGTTTGTTATATATTATATTTTCATAAGTATTTGTATTAGCATTGTATAGCTTACTGTTAATTTTTTTTATGTTATCTTTTTTATTAGAAGTAATTTTTATCATTGAATTATCTATTTTAATATCTTCATTATTCGTATATGACACATTATTATAGATTAGATTAAAGGTAGAACAAACATCAATTTGGGTAAGACTATTCTTATTATTTATAAGGTTTTCCTCAAATTGATATGTGTTGCTGTATCGACACCAAGATTACAAGAATTCTGCAGTACTTGGAGGAATGTCTGGTCGCCATGTCCCCCGGCTTTCCAACAACGTAAAACACTACCGTCGACATTAACTTTGCCCGAGTCATAAAAATGGTCTTTTTCTAAATCAACTACACCCTCTTCAATAGCTGTTGCCATTGTGACAACTTTAAAAGTACTACCTGGTTCATAAGACTTCCAAATTGGTAAGTTTCTACTTAAAACTTCTTGAGTATAATTTTTATAATTATTAGGGTCATAATCAGGCCTAGAAGCCATACCTAGTATTTCACCTGTATTAGGGTCCATCACAATAGCAAGAGCATTTTCTGCCTCAAACATATCCATAACGTTAGTAAGTTCTCTTTCTAAAGATTTTTGAATATTTATATCTATTGTTAAAGTTAAATTCATACCTGATTGAGGTTTTACATAAACATCTGATAAATTTAGCTTATTTCCTTTTGAATCAGAAAAGTACTTAATTGCCCCACTCTTACCTGATAAATACTTATCATATTGTAATTCTAATCCGGATAAGCCTTGATTATCAATACCAACATAACCTAAACTATGGGAAAGTAAATTTCCATAAGGATAATATCTTTTAGCTTCTTTTACTAAATAAACCCCTTCATAATTTAAAGCAGCTATTTTTTCAGCTGTTTCATAAGGTAACCTTCTACCCTCAGGGTGAACTCTTTCAATAGAAGTTTTTTTATAAACGTGTTTTTTCATCTCATCATAAGAAACATTTAAAATTTGGGCTAAATTATTACATACTTCTTCTTTATTTTTTATTTGATTGGGTATTAAAACAAGTGAAGTAGTCGTTAAATTATCAGCTAATACATTACCATTTCTATCTAAAATCTTACCCCTATCAGCTTCTATAGGTAAATCTCTACTCCATAAGTCTTTAGCAAATTTATTTAATTTTTTATAATCAAATACTTGTATATAAAATACTTTTCCTATTATTAAACCTAAAAATACTAAGATTATTAAAAAGAGCATTTTTATTCTTTCATCAATTTTCTTTAGAAACAAAAAATCACCTCTATTAAAAATTATGATAAAAAGACTAGAAAATGCTAGGTTTTTAAATGATAATAAAGAGTTTTTACCTAATTTTTATCCCAGTTAAACAAATCCTGGGTTACAAAGGTTTTGTAATACTCATAAAAATGTTTAATCACCATATCCTTTTTCTTTCCAATATCGTACTTACTTATTTTGAATTAACAATGTTTTTTCAAAAATTGTCATTGTTTAAACTATAACGTTATTATCATTTAGTGATGTTTAAAGTTTTCATATTTACTCTTTAGGGAATCTCTAAAATTTATTTTGCTTTGCTTAGCTTCATACTCTTTAATCCATTCATCTATTAAATTCAAATCTTCTAGATTACATAGCAATACATATTCTTTAACTTCATTATCTCTTTCATTATAATTATTCTGAAAAAATGCTATTGCTTTTTCATTTTCATGTAAACTAATATATATGTTAAAAACTAATTCAACATAATTATTTAATAATTCACTTATAGCAAATGATTTCTCAAAGTCCTTGGCATTTTTCAAATCCTTTTTTAATTCTATAATTTTGTCATTTAATAATTCTAATGCTTCTTCTTTAGTACTAGAAGTCTTTAAATTATCAAATAAAGCTTCAAACATACTATAAGATAGTTCATCTGGATCTTTTTTTACATTCAAAAGATCAATACAATTTTTTAAAGCATCCTTTGTATAACCATTATATAAAATTCTTTTCATAATAATATCATAATAATTATATTGAGATACTCCTAATGCTTTAAATGTATCCCAATTAACAAATAATAAGGTATTAGAGCCAGTACTTAATCTTTTAAATAATTCTATTAATAAAAATGTTGCCATACCACCATTTTCAGAATCTGGTAAAACTTTAATTAATTCTTTATAATATCTTTTTACTTTAAAACGCCAAGTACTACGTTCCTTTTTTGAAATTATTCTATTAGGAACGCGATATAAACCATTATCAACGCATCCTAAAAAATAAGATATTTCCTTAGTTAAAGTTTCAAAATTCACCTCTTTTTTTTCTACTTTTTTACTATCAATATTTTTAATAAAATAATCAATATCATAATCTTCTTTTTTTGATTTAGGAATTCTCTTATATAATTCAACAATTATTTTTTCTAATTCTTCTTTTTTATATTTTTTAATTTCACTTTTTAATTCACTAATTAACATAAAACAAACCCTCCATAATCTATAAATACTTAGTCTTTTAATATTATTAGAATTATTATAACATCATCATCTTCTATAGTAACAATTACTTGTCTATCATTTAAGTTTTGCATTAATTCATTAGAATCTAGATTCTTCTTAAAATCATTATAAGTATCATCACAGTATTGTAAATTTTTTCTATAGTTTTCATTTTTAACCTCTTATTTTTTGTCATCTTTTTAGTTTTTTCTAGGTAAAAACAAATAGCGCCTGTCCTCATTATAATGAATAGACAAGTGCTTTTTCTAAGAAACTTTCTTCATCCATAAACCATGCTTATTACAATAACTATAAAGAAAAACATCCTTTTCATAAGGAACTTCTAAGATAGGTTTATCATCAGGAGTAAATTCTTTCTTTATTGTTATATTTTTTCCTTTAACCATAAGCCACTCTATAAAGTGCTCTTCTTCCATTACGTGATTAACACTAACAATAAGCTTATCACCTACTACTTCATAATTAGGAAGATGTTTTTCTTTACTGGCATCATTTTCATTTGGAATAACATTTTGCATTACTTCCCCACAACAAATAATTTCCTTATTTAAAGTATCTTCAACTAAATTATTACATTTTAGGCATCTTTTTAATTTTAATTCTCTCATAATCTATCCTCCCATTCTTTTTCTTTAAAGCCAACTAAGGCAAAGTCATCAGTAACTAAAAGTGGTCTTTTAATAAGCATACCTTTACTACTTAAAAGAGTTAGTTTTTCATCAAAAGACATATCTTTTAGTTTTTCTTTTAAGTTAAGTTCTCTATAGACAAGGCCACTAGTATTAAAAAACTTATCAATATCTAAATTACTTAGTAAAATAATTTTTTGTAACTCATCTTTTGATGGAGTATTTTCTTTTATATTTCTAGTTTCAAAGACGAAATTATGTTTCTTTAGAAATGCTACAGCCTTTTTACAAGTAGAACATTTTGGATATTCAATAATAATCATTTTTAACCTCCTAAATCTATGATATAATAGATTTATCTTTTAGTAAAGGATTGATTTTATGATTACTGTTAAAAATTTAAAAAAGCAATTTGAAAGAACTACTAAGAAAAAGAAAAAGACGAAATTTTTCGCTGTTAACGATATATCACTTGAAGCTAAAGATGGAGAAATAATTGGTATTTTAGGTCCTAATGGAGCTGGTAAGACTACTCTACTTAGAATGATTGGTGGTATTATGGAGGCAACTAGTGGAGAAGTTTATTATGATGATGTAACATTTTTACAAGATGAAATAAATATTAAGAAAAAGATTGCTTACCTTTCAGGTAATACCAAGATTTATCAAAGTATTTCACCTTATGAATTAATGAAGATGTGCCTTTTATTTTATGAGTATCCTAAAGAAAAAATAGAAGCAAGAATTAAAGAGATTAGTAAAATTCTTAAGATGGATGATTTTTTATATAATAAAATAGCTAAATTATCAACTGGTCAGACGCAGCGTGTTAATTTAGCTAGATGCTTAGTTCATGACCCCAAGTATTATATATTAGATGAAGCAACTAGTGGTCTTGATATAATTTCTAGTCAGATAATTTTAGACTTTATAAAAAAAGAAAAAGAGAAGAAAAAAACGATTCTTTACTCAACACATTATATGGAAGAAGCTGAAAACATTTGTGATAGAGTTTATTTAATAAATGAGGGAAAAATAATTATGAGTGGTACTCCTAATGAGATAAAGAAGAAAACAAAAACAACTAATCTAAGAGATAGCTTTTTTAAAATTATAGGAGGAAACGATGAAAAATAAAGTAGGACTTATATTAAAAAAAGAATTAAGAGAAGTTTTTCGTGATAAAAAATCTTTAGCTATGATGTTACTGCTACCCTTTTTAATACCTTTTCTAATTATTGGCATATCAGCTTTATTTAATATGGAAGTTAATACAAGCTTAGATGATTTTAATAAAATGGGCTTTACTTATGAATTTGGTTTTATTGAGGAGAGTTTGGCAAAATATTATAATCTTGATTATAAAGTTGGTAGTGAAAAAGAGATAAAAAAACTTTATGAAGAAGAAAAAATTGATTTATATATTACTAAGAATGGTAATAATTATGAAATAAATTATGATGAAAATAATGAAAAAAGTTCGCAAACAGTTTATTTAGCTGAAAAGTTTTTAAATGATTATAAAAAATATTTACAAGATGATTATTTGAAAAAAAATAATGTTAATAGTGATGAAGTTTTTGATATTATTAATATTTCTTATAAAACAATAAATGAAAAAGAAAAGAATTTTTATGTTAATTATACAACGAGTTATGCTTTTCTGTTTGTTATTATGGCCATAACAGTATCAGCAACTTATCCAGCAACAGATGCTACGGCGGGTGAAAAAGAAAGAGGTACGTTGGAGACACTTTTGAGTTTTCCTATTAAGAGTAAGGATATAATTATTGGTAAATTCTTAAGTGTAACTATTACTTCGATAATTACAGGCTTTTTAGGATTCATACTTGCTCTTGTTGCCCTATTCTATTCCAATAAGTGGTTTTCTATTTATGAAGAGATAAATATTTTACCTAATACTACAACTATTTTAATAACGCTTTTAATTATACTTTTATACTCTTTCTTAATAAGTGGCTTATGTATTGCCGTTGCTTCTAAAGCTAAGACATTTAAAGAAGCCCAAAGTGCTTTGACACCGCTTAGTTTTATTTGCTTCTTCCCGGGAATGATTTCTTTTATGGCTAATTTAAAAACAACTAACTTGATTGCTTTAATCCCTTTTATCAATCATATTCAAATATTTAATGATGTAAATAGTGGTAATATTAATGTTTTACATATTGTTCTAATGACTATATCAATTATAGTATTTGTTAGTTTAGTCTTAGCCTATATTATTAAAGAATATGATAGTGAAAAGATTTTATTTAGTGAGTAAGTCCAGAAAAAAACAATGTACTTTTTAGTTCACATTGTTTTTATTAACGCGTTTTTTCACTTTCTTCATTAGCAAGCTGTTCACTATATTCATCTACCATATCTGTTACAGCATTGCCGTATCTTGCTTTTCTAGTAGTATTCATAGTACTAGATACACGACTAGCTAAGGCACAAGCTGAGGCAGCTGATGCTATTGTTGTTCCTAAATTTCCTGGAAGATTAGAAATAGTTTCTATATTAGTTTGAGAAATATTAAGTAACTGCTCACCTACATTTTGAACATCTGCCATAGCTTGATTCATATTAGCAATAGCATCAGGATGATCAACGATATATTGCATAGCATCCTGGGCAGCCGCTAAATCAAATTGTGGATTATTTTGAGCATATGGTCTTAGTATTTCTAAGCATTTATCAGTAACATTAACTAGTGTGGCATGAGAATCATTAGAAATTTTAATTAATTCTTGTAGGGCACCAGCTTCGTCAATAGCCTTTGTTGTATAAGCTTGAGATACACTAGCAAAACGGTCTTGAACACTATTATAAAAATTATTAGTAAAGGCATGTCCTGCTTTATCAGCAGCATGATAAGCATCTGTTCCAAGTGCCCAGCCATTAGCATCTAAGGTTGCTCTTTCAATTGTACCAGAATTGGTTAAAACATCTTGATTAGCTTGAGCACGCATTCCTTCATACATAGCACCCTTCTTAGAAGTAATTTCTTCACCTGCTTTATGAACTTTATCGAGTATTTCTTTTTCAGAAACTAGTAATTGTTCAGTCTCTTCTTGATGAGCTTTAATATTATTAGAAGCATTTACAGCACTAATAACTGAAGTAGCAACCGCAATTGTTGAGAATAAATCTCTTATAAAAGGGTCATTACTATAATTTAATTGCTCCGCTAATGGAGAATAATATTTTTTACCAGTTGAGCGTTTACCAAAAATACTATAACTTATTTCCGTATTCTTGCTTAGAAGCATTTCACTTTCTATAAAAGCTTTAAGTAATTCTTCATCATTTTGTTCGGCTATAGCTTTATTTTCTCTTTTTTCGCAATCCATTAAAGCATCTTCTAATTCATTATCTAAATCATGCTCTTTAGTAAAGCGCATACCTACACAATTTAGTTTAGTAGCAGCAGCTTTCATATCTTCACTTAATCCATGAAGTCCACCAGAAAGTAAATTATCAGCTTGAACTTTTAACTCTCTAATTGCTTTTATAGAATCAGCTGCATCTTCTAAGACGAAATTTCTTTGGTCTAATTTCTCTGTCTTTTTCTCAATTGATAACTTGCCTTTGCGAAGTTCACCATCTAATTCTTTTAACAATTGGATATCTCTAAATAAGCAAGCATAATTTCCTTCTATTTTATTATTAATAACCGTAACTTTACCTAAAATATATTCAGATACTTTTTTCTCAATTACCATATTTAAAGCTTGTGGATATCTTTCTTGATTTATTCTATTACCACGATATTCCCTATAAATTGTTTCTAAATCTTCAGCTGATAAGTTATCTACCCTTGTTTCTAGAGTCTGCATCATTTCTTTAGCTTCTTCACTTAGCATTATCTTGCCCGATAATTTTCCTAGTAATTGGATACTAGCTTTAATTGTAGCCGGTACTACATGAACTATATTATATAAAGTATTACCAGACTGCAACTCTTTTACAAAGTTTTGACTTACCTTTAAATTACTACGACGATAACGACTACCATCTTTTTTACCTACATATAAGTCCTTACGTAAATCTCCTATTATTTCTCTTAAGCCTCTTTTTACTTTTATACTCTCCTTCTTTTTAGGAGGCTCAATTTTATTTTTTTGAGGTTGATTATCTTTATCACTATTATTTTTAGTATCTTTATCGTCTTTAGTATCTTTTGGTTGTGGTTGGATATTTTTATCTTGTTTTGAATCATCTTTTATAACGGCAGCAGGCAATTCTAATGGTGATTTAGGAGTTGTCCATTTAGAAGCTTCATCTTTGTTTTTTTGTATAAAGTCATCTTTTCTTACAACCGCAGGTAATTGCTTAACATTACTATTAATTAAGGAAAGCTCATCTTTAGATACTTTTGTCTTTCTAGGTTCTTTAACTTTGCTTACTTTGTTATCCATTCCATATAAAACATTAATAATATCTTTTATATTCATCTCTTGATGAGTTTTGTGAAAATTAATTATCTCATCTTTTATTTCATCTTGAGCTTTTTTATATGTTTCTTTTTCAGCTTTAGTTCTACTACTCTTATGAATTATATCACCTAAACCTCTTTGTTCTAAAGCATTCTTAATTTTTTTGTTTTTCATACTTGAGAATATTACTTTACTTTCTTCATAAGAAATATTATTTTCCTTAGCAAAATTATTTATTTCAATAATTTCGGCTTGCTTTTTTTCTAAATTTCTTATTTTTCTTGAAAGTGAGGCTTTCTTTCTTTTAGCCTCTTGCAAAGTAATTTTTTCTGCTTCTTTTAATCCCATATAATATACTTGCAACTTATTTAAATCTTCACTATCAAGTAGTCCTTCTTCTTCATATTTAGCTTGTTCTTCTTGCATAATGTCATTAAGCTTAGTAGTACTTTCTTGGATAATGCCGTCGTTTTCCACTTGACTTTGGCTTAATTTGTCTATTTCTACTTGAATTGCATCGTACTCATTCTGGGCTACTTCTGGTAAGACATCTAAAGATGGAGCTAGGGTATCACCATTATTATTTAAAGGTGCTTCAGGCGTTACTTCTTCGGGTAAATCTCCACCATCAGCACCATTCGTAGGAACTTCAATATCATACTCATCTCTATCAAGTCTATCTTGGGTCAAAAAAGAATTTCTTAAATAATCAGCCATTTCTAGTGGTAATAAAGATATAGAGGCTCTTAATTCTTCTTCTTTTCTAGTAATTTCTTCATTTATATCATCTTCATCTTTATCGTCTCTAGCTGAGGTTAGTTCATCACGTAAAACTCTTAAGTCTCTTATTAAACCTTCAGATTTATCATAATTATAGTGATATGATTCTAAAGTTGTTTGAGCTTCATTCAAACTTCTCGTTTCATTTTCTAAATAATTTATAATCTTTTGATATTCCCTATTGAATTCTTCTAAAGGCATATTTCTTTCTTCTTGACGTAGAGCATTTCTTTCAGCATTTAAATGGTCTATTTCTTGTTCATGTCTTTTTATTATTTCTTCTAATCTTTCAAAATATGTATTCATCGTTTTTTCCCCCTTTATTAATTACTACTGTCTATTTCTTTTAAGACATCTCTTACCATAACAAGTTCTTTTTCATCAGTTATATTTTCTAACTTTGAAGGGCCATTTAAAGGGTCAAATGAGGAAACATATATATTTTTACGTCCATTTTTTGCGATAGTGTTATCAGTATAACCGATATAAGATTTATTGGTATCTTCAGAATCAAATGTGAATAATATATCACATTGTACTTCTTTACCATCTTTTTCAATAGTTATTTTTTCTTTATCAATATCAAAATCCATAGTTAGCCTCCATATTATCTATTTTATAAGAATAGATTACCATTTTAGTGAAAAAAAGTCAATTTTTATGAAATAAATGCTTTTTATTTGACACTTTTATAGTAAGTACAAAAATAGTCTTTAATAAATGATTTATTTATGATATTATATAAGTAGATTTGCCGATATAGTTTAGTGGTAAAACAGATCCTTGGTAAGGATCAGCGGTAAGTTCAATTCTTACTTTCGGCACCAGATTGATTGATACTCGAACTTTTAATTAGTTCGAGTTTTAAAATGGTAGAGTTTATGTTATATAATTTGGATAAATAAATTATGGAACAATCAAAAAACTTGCTGTTTATTATGACACAAATTATTAGAAAAAAGTATTTTGTGAGAAAAGATAATAATTATATTGAATTTATCAATTTAAAATAGTATGATTAATTTGTAAGATTTAAGCTTTTAGTGTAGAAGGAAGGTTATTATGTTAGATGATAGAATTATAAATAGTAAGTATCAAGCAGAACGTAATTTGATGAATGAGTCTTTTTTGGTTTTATCTAATTTGATTTTTGGCTCTAAAAATTCAGAAGAAAAAGAGAAATTTGTAGATTTTTTTAACAAACATGTTAAAATCACTTTTTATAACCGAACTGAGGAAACAATTCGGTTACTTAAAAATTATTATGGTGTTGTATATAAAGATGAAGAAGCAGGTAAAATTAATATAGAGTTACGTGGTTATGAAGGCTTGCAAGCGAATAAATTGCCAGTTGTTAAAATGACGGTGCTTCATGAGCTTTGTCATGCTTTTTGTGATGTATTTTGTTTAAGAAATTCTTATTCTGTTGTTAAAAATGGGATAGAGTTTAAAAATAATTTGGGTATGGTAAAGCAAGATTATGTAGAAACTAAAAAGCCGGTTGGATATAGTATGTATGGAAAATTTTATAATGAAACAATGATGGATATTATTACTGCGATTGCTACTAAAACTAAAATAGAAGGTGGCAATTTAACTGTTGATGATATTTTAAGCCTAAATTATAGAGATTGGGGATGTGAACTTGATGTTTATTCACCAATAACTTCTATTACAAGACTAACAGTAGCGGCTTTTTCAAATGTTGCTTCTTATAAATACCAAGATATTGTAAATTTAGGTGGTTCTATATTTAGAGGTAGAGTCAAAAAAGAAGGACAAAAAAAAGCTTATTTATTTAACGATTTCTTGTATGGTATTATGTGTGATCCCTTACATATAGATATGGTTTATGATACCTATATGGGAGACGGTGCTTTTAGAGATTTATCAAGTTTTTTAGATAATATTTTTAAATATCAAGTATCGGGAATTTCGCCAAGAAAAGAAGAAATTAAATTGGTAATGGATAAATTACAAACATTCGCTAATTTACGAGTTAGAGATTATTATAGAAAAGGTATTTTTACTTATGAAGAATTTGCTGAACTTGCAAGTAAATTTAATCATATTTTTAGGCAAATGCAAACAGAATATGATGCTCATTTTTCAAAAGAAGAAATTGATGATATAACCGAAAGAGCACATAAAATGTAGTTTATTTTAATAAAATATTTTTTTAGAAATATTATTTATTAGAAAGAAGAATGATAATGAAGCAAATTCCTAATATTGAAAATATAATTATTGCGCATAGAGGTAATCATAATGAAAAAATTCCTGAAAATTCTCTAGCGGCTTTTAAAATTAGTTTAAAAGAAAATAGACCTATTGAGTTAGATATCCAACTTACTAAAGATAATGTTTTAGTTGTTTTTCATGATTATAATTTGTATCGAATGACTAAAGAAAACTTATTTGTACAAGACTTAACTTATAAAGAAATACAAAAATTTAACTTATTAGATACTAATGAGAAAATACCTACTTTTGAAGAAGTCTTAAAGCTTGTTAAAGGACAAGTTCTTTTAGATATTGAAATTAAAAATACTAAAAGAATAGATGATACTTGTAATAAGCTAGTTGAACTTTTAAAAAATTATCCTAATAATTATTTAGTTAAGTCTTTTAATCCATTAATAGTATTATGGTTTAAGAAAAATGCTCAAAATATTCCTAGAGGCTTACTCATAACAGAAAAATATACTAATAATAAACTTATAAATATCTTAGTAAAAAGTAAACTAATTATAAATTACTGTCAACCAGATTTTTTAGCTATATCTAAAAAAATGTTAACTCAAAAGAAATGGCAAAAATATAAAGAAAAAATGCCCATTTTAGTCTGGACAATTAATAGTAGAAAAGAAATTTCTTATCAAGAAAAAAATATTGGCTATATATGTAATATTCCTTTTAAAAATTAATAATGGTGTTCTGGAAGGGAGTCGAACCCATATCATTTCCGTCGGAGGGAAACATTTTATCCATTAAACTACCAGAACAAAAGAGACTACTTTTCGCTACAAGTAGTACCAACTTTTTTAGATAATTCTAGCCAAGTGGAAAGCTTGGCTTTACCATTTTCAATAATATTATCCTCTTCACCTTCTAAGTCTAGCAACGCACCTATATCTATTTTTTCATAATTAATAGTTGTATCCCAAGTTACGGAGTTGTTTGTTCTATAAACATTAGTATCATAATATTTTAAGCCTACATAATAACTATTTATTTTTTTATAAGCTTCTTCATACTCATCTAAGACAGAAGAATCTTCAGAAGTAATTCCCTCTATAGAATGAAGTTTTAAAATTTCATCATCTTTATAATCAATAGTATAATTGAAAAAAGGTTCAGCATTATCAGCAGAAGCACTTCTTGTACATACTAATGTACCTTTAGTACTGGTAACATCATCAATACTATCTATTTTACCTTCATTAGTTTTTTCTTTTACTTCATCATTATTTTCACATGCGGTTAAAAATAATGATAAGACTATAAAGAGTATAATAAGACTAATTTTTTTCATTTTTTTCATCTTCCTCTTCTAAAGCTTTTAAAATCTTATTTTGATTTTTTAAAATGAGTTCCATTTTATCATGTAACTCTTCAAGTATTAATTCGCTTTTTAAATCAGTACGATAATCATTTTGATTGCGCAAGCTATCTTTTTCAGCTTGTCTATTTTGACTCATCATAATTATTGGTGCTTGAATAGCGGCAATACATGAAAGAACTAAGTTAAGAAGAATAAATGGATATGGGTCAATAGCATTATCTTTTAAAATAACATTTACAATAGTCCAAGCGACTAAAAAGAAGATAAAAAGGCCAATAAAGGTCCAACTACCAGCTACTTCACTTACCTTATCTGCTACTCTATCACCAAAGGTCATTTTAGCTTCTTCTTGTTTATCAACATCAATACTAATAGGTTGATCGATTAGTAAATCAAGTAATTCTTCTTCATCTTTTTCATCTATTTCATTATTTCTAAGAAGCATTTGTACTATTTCTTTTTTTGTCTTTTTCTTTTCCATTATTATGCCTCCCTCATCATTATAACATATTTTATTTAGCTAAGAAATCCCTTATTTTAGCATATAATTCGTTTTTCATTTCCATATCTATGTCTTTTAAAAAACCATGATTTTCAAAATTTAAATTATAATATTCACAAATAACATTTGCTTCTGTTAGTTTATGATAAAAATACTCACCCTCGTCTTTTAAGCAATCTAAGTTACCAGTAATAAGAAGAGTTTTAGAAAATTTTGAAAAGTCTTTTCTTTTTAGTAGAAAAACATCTTCATTAGCTAAATCATCCTTAGCATATTTTTGATAATAATCTTTAATATTTCTTAGTACTAATAAGTCATATTTATCATTCTTTGTAATAGATAAAAACTTACTTTCTTTGAAATATTCGCCACTTAAAATGGGATATAATAAGATATTTCTAGCTATATTTATTTTTTTAGTTTTTATATTTCGATAATTAATTGTACCTATTATACTAGCTCCAATAGAGTCTCCTATTAATGTGATGTTTTTTTCTAAGACACCATTTTTAGTTAAATTTTCATATAAATAAGTTATCATTTCATAACACTTAGCTACTAAATTTAAATAGTTAAATGATTCATCTTCATAATCTAAGGCAATAACCATTTTATCTGTTTCTATTGCCATTTCTTTACATATATCACCATATTTATAATAAGAATCAGTGACTGCTGCTATACCGGGGATAAAGATTAAAACACCATTTATAAAAGATACTTTCTTCGGATAAAAAACTCTTACGGGCATAATTTCATCTTGAAAAACTATTTTATAATTGGAGATATTTCTTTTAGATATAACAGGATGAAGTAATTCTCTTACTTCGCGATATAATTTATATGTATTCTTATTAGTAAAAAAATCTTTTTTCATTACTACCACCAGTATAATAATACCATAAAAAAAAGCTAAATAGTTATTTAACTCTTTTACTTGACACTTTTTTAAGATAGTTTATCTAGAAAAAGGACTTCTCTTTTTGAATTATTACTAAGAAGATTATTCTCTTCTAATTTACTTTTTACTTCATAGGCTAAATCATCTATAGCATCTATTATTGTTACATTTGTAAATAAACTTTGTAGTTGTTTTCTTATAAATGAATAATGGGTACAACCTAAAACGATAGCATCTATATTTTTATCCTTATACTTTAAATAAGTATTATTAAGTATTTCTAATATTTCTTTGGAATTTTCTTTTTCAATAGAAGTAGCTAAAGTAGGAAAAGCTTCTAAATATACATTTTGGTCTTCTTTTTTATAGTCTTGTACTAATTGCTTTGTTTTTTTAGAACCAATAGTAGCAGGAGTTGCCATTACTAAAATATTTTTATAATTAGAATTACAGGCTTTTTTAATAGCAGGAGTAATACCTACAAATAAAGTCTCACTATACTTTTCTTCTAATTTTTTAAGACACTTAGTTGTAGCAGTATTACAAGCAATTACTATTAATTTACAATTTCTTTTAATAAATTCTTCTGTAATTCTAAATGTTATATTTAATAACTCATCTGTATCTTTATTACCATAAGGAAAATTATTTTTATCAGCATAATATAAGAAACTTTCATTAGGTAGAAGTTCTTTTAATTTTTCTAAAATATTTAACCCACCTACTCCTGAATCAAAAACACCTATAAAATTATTATTCATAAGTTCTCCTCTTCAAATAATTTTTTTCATAAACTTCTAAGTTTCTTTCTTGATAATAACTAATTAAATTCATAATCTCTTTATTAGTTTTAAATTTTTCTTTAAAAAGAGCTATTTCTTCTTTAGTCATAGTAAAGGTAGTGATAAAGTTTTTAAGAGATAAAATATTAGTTTCATTAAGCATTTGCATAATTATTTCTTCTCTACTTAGAAAATCTTTTATGAATATTTTTTCACTAGAAAATAAATCATAGTAACCATAATAATCATCATTATAAGTAATAATTTTCCCAGAGCCAATTACACGTGCCACTAAAAAGTCAAAATCTTTAGTATCTTTAAAGCGAAAAACATCACTTAATTTTTTACAAAAATGATACCCATTGCCAAAATTACCATAGGATATATTACCTTCTACTGAATAAGTTTTACCTGCTTCCATTTTATAACCATATCTATTTTCTTGTTTACTGTTAAAAATCTTATAACCTTCTTGCACTTTATCACTTCATTACTTCTTAAATTATAACTTGCTCATAATTTTTACTCTTATAAACCTTTTGAGGAGTTTTCTCCAAGGAATTCATCTTATTGCAAAGTAAAACACCACCTTGTTTAGCACAAATTATACCGCGAGGAATATATGTTTTTTCATTAGTAATTCTATCCTTTTCTTCTTCTATAATGGCAAGCGGATAAGTAAAATCATTATTACCTTTTGATGAATATTTCTTTAACATATTGGTAAATCTTTTATTAACATAAGTAAATTGGTCTTTACCACTACGAAAATACTCATCAACAATAGAAAATCTTCCATAATCATCATATTTAGTTATTAAGCTAGTATTTATACTATCCCAATCAACTCCAATAATAATTTTCGTTTTATCATCTTCTATTATTCTTTCAAAGATATGCCTAGGGTGACAGATATAAAGTAAACTATTTTCTTTAGTAATAGTAAGTAAATCTTTAATCTCTGTTATAGCCTCTAAAGGCAATGCTCCTTCATAATTTATTTCTTTATATTCTATTTTTTCAAGCATTAAAATTCTCCTTCATTATAAATATATTTATGTTATTTTGCTTTATAACTTAAAAATTATCTTTTTAGTCACAGACGTCTTTTATTATATCACTGATTAGCACAGTTGTAAAATAAAAGTTTAGTGAAAAAAATAATCTAAAATGCTATATTTTTTAGATTATTTTAGTGTTTTTAAATTTTTTTCTATATTCATAAACTCATAAAATTTATCTAAATTGCCTATTGGCATAGAATTTTGATATTTTCCATCTTGAAATGTATCTGCTTGAAAAAAGGCTTTGTCTCTATCAATTAAATTTTTAAATTCTAAGTAGTGTTTAGAAAAATAGTCTTTAGTCTGTTGAGACAGTTGTTGAGGCGCAAAGATAGCATAGGTATAAACGTCATGTTTATTATGAGAAACGCTTGAAGCATTAAGAATAAAAGTTAGATTATAAGAAGTCATTTCGGGTATTTGATAATATAAGTTTTGAGGTTCAAAAGCTATATTTAATTTTTTAAACCAGGATTGTGTTGCTATTTCGTTAGAGAAATATTCTTCGTGTGATTTGTTATTTTCTGCTCCACAGATTTCATCACTTACACCAAAAGGATGAGCAATGCCATCTTCAGTTAAAACAATTCCAGCTACTTCATTTAAATGCATACTATCTAATCTTCCTTATTTTATTTTTTGACTTTATATGATTACCTATTATATCAGATACATCTAATATTGTGATAAAGGCACTTGTATCCATATTATCAACGATTTTCTTTAATTCATAAATTTCTATTCTAGTTAAAACACAATATAGGACTTCCTTTTGGCCACTTATTAGACCTTTACCTCTTAAGGTAGTTGTAGTTCTTCCTAATTTTTTATATATTTCTTTAGAAAGAGTTGTTCCTTGGTCAGTAATTATTAAAGCTGCTTTAGCTTGTTCTAGTCCTTCAGAAATAAAGTCTATTACTTTAAAAGTTATAAAGTAAGTAAGAAGCGAATACATGGCTCTATCTAGACCAAAAATAAAGCCAGCTACGCCATAGATTATGAGGTTAAAGATAAGAACAATCTGCCCTACTGATAAATTAGAATTTTTACTTATGACTAAGGCAACTGATTCTGTTCCATCTAGGCAACCACCAAAGCGTATTACTATTCCCGTACCAACGCCAAGTAAAATACCACCAAAAACCGTTGCTAAAAGCATCTCTTCTGTTGCAGGCTCTATAAGCTCAAAAAGACTTAAAGATAATGAAAAAAGTATCATTGTATAAATTGATCTTAATAAGAAGCCTTTTCCTAGATTCTTAAAACCTACAAAGAAAAAAGGAATGCTTATTACTAGAACGAGAAAGCTTAGTGGTATAGAGGTTAATTTAGAAATAATAATACCAATACCAGTAACGCCTCCATCTAAAATAGTATTATGTATTAAGAAAGCTTCTAGGGCATATGAAGAAATAATAGTACCTATTGTAAGCATAATTATATCGATTATTTCTTTCATTGTCTTATTTTTCATAATCTTTTCCATAACACCACTACCCTTTAATTCTTGATAAGCTAAAATTATCACAACACAAATTCTTTGTCAAGAAAATTTGGATAAAATGATAAGGCCAATCAAGGTGTTAAAACGAAACGAGAACCATAGTCAATATAAGTATTACCGATAGCACCATTAGAACGGAACACTCCTGCATCAGTGGTGTCACTATAACGACCGCCACGTAAGGACCATGGTGCTTCACGGTATACAAATCCAACTCCATTATCATACCAACCTGAAGTTTCTGATAAAGCGTGCCCATAACATACTTCTCCATTACAAGCATTATCTGATTTTGATAAACTTGGACTGGTTGGCATTGTATCAATTGTTGCTCCAACTCTGTATAAATTATAATATTTTTCTACTGGAAATGGAATTGCTTTTGATGAATTTACAAAATCTACATATGTATTATCTTCATATACTTTTCCTGTGAAGCCTGAATTAAATCTTGCTGAATATCCACTCATTGGCAAACCACCTTCATAGTAAGCTAAAACTCCCATAGTATAATCCCATGTACCACCACTCATATCATATATTCCATATATATTTCCTGTAGTTGAGGCTCCTGGTCCTGCTTGACCTCGACCTTCACCTAATTTAGTTAAATCATTATAACTATATTGAGGCTCAGTTGTATTACTTTGACATGGTGTTCCATTACTTGAACCTGTTATAAAATCATTTGATTTATTTTGATAAACTTCTTTATATTTTCCTGAATAATTAGAATTGCCATACTTTCCATATTTACTTTGGGAAAGGTAAGCTGCCGCTCCCCATTCATCATTCTTCATCATATGTAAATCACCACTATTTTCATTAAATCCATAAGTATCTGCATAACTTACTTGCATACTTCTTGCAGCATAAAAGAAACTACTTACTCTTTGATTCCTTAATGATACCTCTGCTGGCTTTATTGTTACATTACTTACATTACAGGTTTCATCAACACAAACATCTTGAGAATCTAGTGTTCCAGTTACTTCAAATTTTCCAACCCATATTCCTGATTGGCTAGTTCCTCCAAAGTTAAAGGCTTCATTTGTTCTCCAATTTGTTGGTGTATGTTCTGTATATTGAGCACTTCCTGTTAATTCATTTACATTTTTTGAGATAAATTTTACATCTATTTCTCCTGGTAAAGCTTTTGAAGGACTATCATTTCCAAAACTAGCTTTGCCAAAATAGTTTGTCCCTCCATCTTCACTTTTTATTGTATATGAATACCTTGGTATCCATACCCACATGGTATTTATATTATCCATTTCTATTGGAGTTCCTGCTGGAGCTTTCTTTATTTCATCTCGTACATCAGATGTAACAGTTACGGCATTGGCCCATACTTGTTTAGAATAATCATAACTTTTATTTAAGTCTTGCTTTACCCATTTTTCACAATTTTCACTATATACTACTGGTATCATATCTCCATTTAATACTGGTGCATTTGCGCCACTTGTATCTACGTATGATGGAACTTTACAAGTTACTGGTGTTCCCTCTGGTGTTGTTGGTCTTGTATCAATGTTTCCAAAAATAAATGTTCTATCTAAGCCTGTTACTTCTACAGCCTCTTTTGGTACTTTAGTAGAATCTTTATTAAAAGCAATTCTTAAAATAATAGTTTCTTCATCATCAGGTTTTAAGATAGGAATATTATCAAAAATAGTTTTTTCATTTATTTGGGTATCTCCATAATAAACTTCATAAGTAACATTACTTTTTAATAAGTCTTCGTCATTTATTTTATCTGTTCCACTACCTGTAAAAGTTAAATTTAAATCTTTATTTTCAACTTCGCTTAAACCAGCATTTAAACTACCAGTATTTTTAGCTTGAACTTTAAAAGTACAAGAATCTCCTGGTGCTTTCAATGAAGCAGACATACCAGTAATAGAAGTATTAGTAATTGTTCCAATTTCACATACAGCTAAACCTTTTTTAGCTACTACTTTATTATCGCTTAAAAACTTAACTTCCCAACTACCACCTTGGACATCTGCTGTACCATTTATATTTAAATTAGCTGAAAGTGCTGCATATCCAATAGATAAGCCTACTACAACTAAGCAAAGACAAGCTATTATTATATATTTTTGTTTTCTACTATCCATAATCTTCAAATCCTTTATAGTACCAAAATATTACTAAACTAGTATATATAAAAATTATACAACTATGAATAGTAAAAATATGTAGATTTATGGTTTACTTTGTAAAATAAAAAAACAATTAAGTTAAAAAGCCTTTAATTGTTTTTCTTTAAATTTAGCTAATCCATTTTGAGCTAACATATCATAAGTCTTATTAGAAATATTTTTATTTAAATTATGATATAGTAATATACCTGATTCATATAAATAAATACATTTTTCTAAAGATTCTTTATCTTTTATATAAGGCATACAAATTCTTATTTCTTCATTTTCATCTACAAAGCAGCCATAAAAATCATCAGCATTATCTAAAAACTTAGTTCTAGGAACTAAATAATAGATTGCATCATCTTTAGAAAAATAATTTAATATATCATAAAAAGATGTTGCTAGAGCGATAGTTTCTTCTTTTAAATCTTCTCTTTCTTTAAGAGTTTTAAAATCTTTAAAAGGAACAAAATTTCTATCTTCATGCATACAAATACTACTTTCACATTCAGTACAAATAGCATTAAAGTAAAGATAAGTCTTTTCATTTAAAATATCTAACTTATTTAAAATAGCATCCAAACTATCTTCATTTTTTATTTTATCTAAATTTTTCAAAAGAAATTCATAATATTTATTTTCTTCTCTAATAATAGAAAGATATTCTTTTAGTTTTTCTTTAAGTATCTTTCTTTTTTGAGCATTTTTATCATAAACAAAAGAAATAGCATATACTTGTAAATATTCTTTTGTTTGTTTTAAAGCTTCATCTATGTTTAATCTGATTAATTCTTTGAGTTCTTTTTTGTGCATAATTACTCCTTCTTGTTAATGTCATTAATTATTTTTTCTATATGATTACCATATTCAATTGAAGTATCAAATATGAATTTTAATTCAGGTGTATGTCTTATTTCAACTTTTTCTGCTAGTTTTGTTCTAATAAAAGAAGAAGCTTTTTCTAAAGCTTTTAGGGTTGATTCTTTTTTATTTTCATCTAAAACAGTAAAGTAAACTTTAGCAAAACTTAAGTCATTTGTTGTATCTACTCCTGTTATAGTTACAAATTTTATGTCATCATCTTTTATTTCTGTCATTAGTATCATACTAATTTCTTCTTGAAAAGTATGATTTAATCTTTCTATTTTTATATTTGCCATAATTTACTTTACTCCTTTTTCTTATCTTTCTATTTCTACTAGTTCGTATATTTCAATGATATCGCCCTCTTTATAATCTTGACAATTTTCAAGAGTAATACCACAGTCCATATCTTTTTTAACTTCTTTTACTTGGTCTTTTTCATGTTGTAGGGTTTTTACTTCGCCATTATAAATAACAACATCATCTCTAATTAATCTGGCTTTAGCTTCTTTTTTAACAATACCACTTGTAACATGACAACCAGCTATTAAGCCGACTTTAGAGAATTTGAATATTTGTCTTACTTCTAATGTTCCCACTACTTTTTCTTCAAATTCAGGGTCAAGCATTCCTTTCATAGCACTTTCCATATCTTCAACAACTTTATAAATAATATCATAAGTCTTAATGGTTATATTATAATTCTTAGCTGTTTCAATAGTAGCATTACTACCACGAACATTAAAACCTATTATTAAAGCATCTGATGCACTAGCTAGAACAACATCACTTTCTGTAATAGCACCTACGGCAGCTCTGACGATGTTTACTTTAACACCTTCAACTTCTATTTTTTCTAAGGCATTCTTAACAGCTTCCAAGCTACCATTTACATCGGCTTTTAAGACAATATTAACTTCTTTAATGCCTTCTTGGATACGTCCAAATAAATCTTCTAAAGACATACCAGAAAAGTTAGTATCTTGTTCTTTAAAACGAAGTTGTCTTGATGTAGCAATTTCTTTAGCTTTCTTTTCTGATTCAAAAGCCATAAATTTGTCACCAGCACTTGGTACTTCAGAAATTCCGGTTACTTCAACAGGTGTAGATGGCAAAGCTTCAACAATATTTCTACCTTTATCATCTTTTAAAGTACGCACCTTACCAGCATAATTACCAATAACAATAGGGTCACCTAAACGTAGTGTACCATTTTGAATTAAAAGAGTTGCAACTGAACCTACCTTACTGTCTTTCTTTGATTCAATTACTGCGCCAGTTGCATAACGTGATGGGTTGGCTTTATATTCTTGCATTTCAGCTACTAATAAAATATTTTCAAGTAATTCATTAACACCTTCACCTGTCTTAGCCGAAATTTTATTGACAATGACATCTCCGCCCCATTCTTCTGGAGTAAGACCATTTTCAACTAAACCACTCATTACTCTATCAATATTAGCATCAGGTTTATCAATCTTATTAATCGCAACAATTATAGGCACATTAGCTGCCTTAGCATGGTCAATTGCTTCTTTAGTTTGGGGCATAATACCATCATCAGCCGCAACTATAATAATAACTATATCTGTAATAGAAGCTCCCCGAGCACGCATTTCAGTAAAAGCAGCATGTCCTGGTGTATCAATAAACGTAATAGTTTTACCATTATATTTAACAGAATAAGCTCCAATAGCTTGAGTAATTCCTCCGGCTTCGCCACTAACAACATCTGTCTTTCTAATTGTATCTAGTAAAGTTGTTTTACCATGGTCAACATGTCCCATAACAGTAACAACAGGTGGACGAGTAACTAAATCTTCCTCGTTTTCTTCTATTTCAAAATTCTCAAAATTAGAAATATCAGCTGTTTCTTCTTTCTTTAAAACTTTATCATAATCAGCTGTTATTAATTCAGCTGTATCATAATCAATTGCTTGATTAACATTAGCCATTACTCCTAGACTCATTAATTTCTTAACTATTTCAACTGCTCCTACTTCAAGTAAATTAGCTAATTCTGAAACAGTCATTTTATCATGATAAAGAATTACATTATCATCTTTAGGGACTTCATTACTTTGTAATTTTTCACGGTGCTTATAGATATTTTTTCTTTCTTTGAAAAAATCTTTCTTAGTATTTTCAGTCTTTTTAGTATTTTTAGATTTTACTTTAGTAAAAGATGTTTCATTATCTAAATCAATTTTAGTATTTCTAGCTAACTCTTCTGCTTTATCTGTTACTTCTTCATCTAATCTTTTTTCTTCTAAATCTTCCACTGTACCTGTAATATAGTCTTCTTGGTCTTGTAATTCATTATCAAGTAATATTATACTTTCTTCATCTAATGTTGATGTTTCATCTTCAACAGAAATGCCAATTTTTTCACATAAAGCTAGTATTTCTTCTTTTGTTTTACCTACATCAGTTGCATAATCTTCAACAGTCATCATTAAGAATCACCTCACTATTTTATTATTCTTCTTATTTCATCATAGATACTATCCTCTATTTCACATTCTAATTTTTTTTCTAATGTTTTATTTTTTATTGCTTGTTCTAAAACAGCAATATCTTTTTTAATATATGCTCCTCTACCGTTTAATTTTCCAGTTTCATCAACTTTTACTTCACCATCTTTATTTTTTACGATACGTAAAAGTTCTTGTTTAGGTAATGTTTCTTTAGTAACTACACACGTTCTTAAAGGTATTTTTCTTTTTTTCATTATCTAAAGTTTATTCCGGCTTCTCTGGCTTGTTCGGTTGTTTTTATATCTATTTTATAGTGTGTAAGTTTAGAGGCTAGACGAGCATTTTGTCCTTTTTTACCTATAGCCAAGGAGAAATTATCACCATCAGCTATAACCATAGCTTCTTGCTTTTTAGCATCTGTTATACAAACAGTTAATTCTTTAGCAGGAGCTAGGGCATTTTCAATAAAGACAGCTGGGTCTTTATCATAACGAACAACATCTAGTTTTTCACCATGTAACTCTTCGATGATACGAGCTATTCTAGAACCTTTTTCACCAATACAAGCTCCTATTGGGTCTACATTAGGATTTTCTGAATAAACTGCTACTTTACTTCTATTGCCCGCATCTCTTGCGACACTGTAAAGCATAACTGTTCCATCAGATAGTTCTGGTATTTCAAGTTCAAATAATCTTTTAACAAAGCCATAATGATTTCTACTAAGTAAAATAAGTAAATTTTTACCATTGTTATCTACTTTAGAAACATAGACTTTTATTTGAGAACCCATCTCAATTTTTTCACCTGGAATTATATCTTTTTTAGGTAATATACCATTAGTTCTTCCTAAGTCTATAAAGTAATTATCAGTATCTTCTAAAGCAACAGTACCAATTAATAATTCATCTTGCTTATCACCAAATTCTTCCATAATACTGTTTCTTTCAGCTTCTCTTATTTTTTGAATAACTACTTGTTTAGCTGTTGATGTTGCGACTCTACCAAAGTCTTTTGGTGTAACTTCAGTATCAATAGTGTCCCCTACTTCTAAAGTTTTATCAATCTTTTTAGCTTCACTTAGTTTTATTTCTATTTCAGGATTGAAGTAGGAAATAGTTTCTTTTGGTTTAGGTGCTTTTTCGCTTTCTTCCTCTTCACTTGCTTCTTCTTTTTCTTCTTCATCCATCTTAGTATCTTTTTCATCATCTAAAGCATAACTTTCAAATACATAATCATCATATTCTTCTTTAGTCATCTTATCATCAGGAACAACGGTTAAGTATGAATAGACTTTTATATCTCCTGTTTCCCTATCAAATAAAACTTTTACGTTTGTTTTAGATTTAAAGTTTTTCTTATAAGCTGATGTTAAAGCTAACTCCATCGCATTATAAACTATTTCTGGGTCAATATCTTTTTCTTTGACAATATTATCAAGTGCCTTTTTAAATTCTTTACCGTTCATCTAATTCATCTCCCTTTTCTTTTGAAAAAATATCTAATTCATCAATATCAGTAGGTAGTAATTTGGCATCATCAATAAGTTTGTTTATTATTCGTGATGCTTCTGTTATTTTGTTTAAATCAATTACTTGACTGCTGTCTAAGACAATATTAAATAGCTTTTTACCTTCTTCAGTAGTTGTGTATACATCATCAATGTAAACATCTAAGTCTTTAATACTATCTCCAACTAATTTTTCTACTTCTTCTTTCATAGGCCTCCTAAATAATAAGAAGTGGGTCAGTTCCCACTCCTTTCTGTAAAGATTATAGCATATCTTCTAAGAAATACCAAGCATTTTTTGAAATTTGTTAAGAAAATTGAGATAAAAAAAGAAAGAAAAACTTTCTAATTTTATCTTTAATAATCATTATCCTTTTACATATAGTATTACTATTTGTAAATTCAAAATAAAAAGAATCACATAACTCATCTTTGAATTAGGTTATGTCAAAACATATGGCAATACCCAACGAGCAATATTGAATGTTCCTTTTTTATTTTAGGCAAGTTTCCTTGTTGTATTTAATATATCACATTTTTATTTCTAATGCAAGAGAAAAAAACGTACTTTATTGGTTGCTTTTATTTTGATTTTAGTTTATAATGAATTTAGGAACTTTCAATAGTTGGGTGATTGCCTATCTTCGTAAACAGAAGGGAGGCCGTTGTTATGAATAAAAAAGATTTTTTAGTCTTATTTTTATTAATCATAATTATAATTCTTCTATTCAAAATATAAAAGAATAATCACCTAACTCAGCTATGAATTAGGTGATGCACATTAATGGCAACACTCAACATGCAAAAATTGAATGTTCCTTTTTTTATTATATGCAAGTTTCCTTGACATATTTAATATATCATATTTTTTTTCAAAATACAACATTATGTACTAAATAAGTTGTATATTCTGATTACTTTTTTTGTAAACTTTTAGAATCTTTCTTTGCTGCTAACTCGTCTTTAGTTATAAAGTTAGGTACATTTAAATAATCACTTAATACAATATAAGTACCATTGTTTAAAATAATTGCTTCTTCATTTAAAGCCATTAAATCACTAGCACTTGTGTCATACAATAAAGCAAACTCTTCTAAGGAAATATTCCTATCATACGGTACTGAATAAGTATAATACTCTAGTTCACTATTAGGTATTTTGTAAGGTAATGTAATAATTTCACCTTCAGATAAATCATCAGAATATTTATTATTAATTCTTTTAATCATATGTACTGGTACGTTTGTATTTTTAGATAAATCTTCTAAAGTATCTCCCTGTTTTACTTCATATAGTCTAGTTAAATCAACATAGCTTTTGTAATTGTCTAAATCATATAAAGAGTCATTTATAATAGTTCTTGGAGTAATTTCTTTACCCTTAATATTAGTAAGTGATATTAGGCAAGCTAACGTTGCAATTATTAGTAATTTATTTTCCATCGCATATTTAAAAGCAGTACTATTAATAAGCTTATTAAATTGATAAAGTATCTCAGCACAAGTATGTAAAGTAGTCTTTTCTACATTAGCAAAAAAGGTATTTTGACTAAAGGTATAATTCTTATTTATATTTGCTTCAAAATTACTATGTCTTTTTGCAAAATCTGTTTTGACTTTTTTAGCATTAGTAGTTTCTTGATTCATCTTTTTTAACTTTTCGCATTTCTTTTCATTTCTTAAATGTCTATAGTAAATCTTATCATACTCTAGTCTTTTTAAATCATCACTTAAAACTTCATAGGCAGTACTAACTTCTTTTAATTTCGCTTCATTTTGAGCTTTTTCTTCGGCACTTTTATTTATATTTTCATCAGGATGATACACTTTGACTAAACGATGATAACTTTTCTTAATTATATCTGATGAGTCATCTAAATTAACATTTAAAATCTTATAATAATCAACAAATTTCATAATATAAGTCCCCCTTTTTCAAAAAACGTATAAATTATACTACATTTTTCTTAATTTGTAAAGCTTTTTCTTTATTTTTTTTTACAGTAAGGGGTTCTTATTTCTTCGTTTTCTATTTTAAAAGATTTATTTTTTTTATTACTTGCTACTTCAATAGCTGAAGTATTTACTAAATAAAATTTATCAAAATAAATATATTCTTCTAATTCAAGAAAATTTATAATACCTTTATTGAAAAAAACTTTGGCTTTTAAAAAGCCTGGTAGTCTATTAGAAATTACACTAGATAAAGCAGGGATAGTTATATTAGCATTTTTTCCTCCATAGTTATATTTACTTATATGACTATGTCCTAGTACGGTAAGGCCATTTCTAGGAGGCTCATTATAGTTAATACCTTTTATATAATGACTTACTAAAATATCATCATTCTTTATTTTTAATTTACCATTTTTATAACCTAAAGGAACTAAATCATAACGATATCTTTCTAAAACGTTTTCAATATTTTGACCAGTCGTTTCAAAAACACTATAATCATGGTCTCCAAAACAAATAAAATTAATTATATTTTTATCAAAAGGATATTTTTTTATAACGTGATTAATTTGGTCTTCAGAACTTAGAAATTTCTTATCACTGGAAGTTCCTAAATAACCATCAACTAAGTCGCCGGCATTTATAATTATATTAATATTTTCTTTAGCACATATTTCATAAACTCTTTTTAATAAATCTATTCTTTCATTAACATTTCCAAAGTGTAAATCAGAAATAAAAAGCATATTTAAGGCTTTTTCATTAGGTTTTGTTATTAAGCGAACATCTTTGGGAATGCCTAAAGTATTATTCATTTTAAAAACAACTTCACCATCAGAATAATATTTTTTTACAAATGTATATCCTTTATTACGTAAATTTTGTAATCTATATAAAATTTTTTTATGAGAAATATTTAAAGCAGAAGCAATTTCATTAATACTAGCATCTTCTTTTATTAATTGTAATATTTGTAAATCTAAATCTAAATCTAACATAACCGAGTACTCCCTTTTTTTGCAACATATTATAGCAAATTCTAATTAAAATAACAAGAAAAAGTAACCCTTACCTCGGCTACTTCATTTGTTTTTTTAATATTTCTAATTTTTCTTCTTCCTCAGATAATTTCTTACGGTCTAACTCTACTATATTACTTGGAGCTTTTTTAACATAATTTTCATTAGCAAGAAGAGTTTTTCTTCTTAAGATAGAGGCTTCTAATTTAGCTATTTCTTCTTCAATTGACTTAGTATCAACAATTTCTCTTTCAAAATAATATGTAATATCAATATTATTTGATTTGTAATTACAGCTAATCATATCAAAAGAATCACTACTTGTAAGATTATCTTCGGTTATTTTTAATTGAGAAGCATAAATACTTATTAATTCTTCTTTATTACATTCAAAATTAACTAAAGCATTTTTAGTAATTTTATTAACTGCCTTTAAATTTCTAATCGCTACAATGTCTTCTAAAACTTTATCAAGTTGTTCTTTTTCTTCTTTAAATATTTCATCTTTAGAAAATTTAGGATACTCAGAAATCATAATAGATTCAGTAGCTTTAATAGGTAATTTTGTATAAATTTCTTCTGTTATATAAGGCATAAAGGGATGAAGTAATTTTAATATTGTTGTTAAGACATCTAATAAAACTGTCTTAGTAGTGTTATTCATAGATGCTTTACTTAATTCAATATACCAATCACAAAAATCTTCCCAAATAAAAGTATAAAGTTCATTACCGACATTATGGAAATTATACTTATCCATATTTTTAGTAACATTTTTAATAAGTTCATTTTTCTTAGTTAGAATCCATTTATCAGCTAAAGATAAATCTTCTTTAGTAAGCTCGTCTTCTTGTAATGATTCGATATTCATCAAAACATAACGAGAGGCATTCCATAATTTATTAGAAAAATTCCAGGAAGATTTTACTTTTTCTTCATCAAAACGTAAATCCATACCAGGAGCAGAATTAGTAGTTAGAAAATACCGAAGAGAATCAGCTCCATATTTATCAATTATTTCAATTGGGTCGACACCATTACCCAAAGACTTAGACATTTTACGACCTTCTTTATCACGAATAAGTCCGTGAATTAGACAATCTTTAAATGGTCTTTGGCCAGTAAATTGTAAAGCTTGAAAAGTCATTCGGTTAACCCAAAAAGGAATAATATCATAACCTGTTACTAAGACATTATTAGGAAAATATCTTTTTAAAAGATCTGTTTTTTCAGGCCAACCTAGAGTTGAAAATGGCCATAGGGCTGATGAAAACCATGTATCTAAAACATCAGAATCTTGAACCCAACCTTTACCTGGTGAAGTTACTTGTACTTTTATTTCATCACCTTTATACCAAGCCGGGATACGATGACCCCACCATAATTGTCTAGATATGCACCAGTCATAAGTAATTTCCATCCAATGATTCATAGTCTTTTCAAAACGAGCTGGAATAAAGTTAACTTTAGTTTCTTTATTCTTTTGATTTTCTAAAACCGCATCGGCTAAGGGGCGCATTTTAACAAACCATTGCTTTGATAAGTATGGCTCAACGACAGTATCACTTCTTTCACTATGTCCAACTGAGTGCGTTATTTCTTCTACTTTAACTAAAAGATCAGCTTTTTTCAAATCAGCCACTAATTTTTTACGGCATTCTTCTCTAGTTAGTCCTTCATAACCTTTAGCATTTTCATTCATAGTGGCATCAGGATTCATACAAACGATTCTTTCTAAATTGTGTCTATTTCCAACTTCAAAGTCGTTAGGGTCATGGGCTGGTGTAATTTTAACTACTCCTGTTCCAAATTCCATATCAGCATGCTCATCACCAACTATAGGAATTAGTTTATTAACAATAGGTAAAATAACTTTTTGACCAATTAAATGTTTATATCTTTCATCATTAGGATTAACCGCAACTGCCGTATCACCAAATAAAGTTTCCGGACGTGTTGTCGCTACTTCTAGATAAGTGCTTTTATCTTCTAAATAATATTTTAAATGATAAAAGGCTCCTTTATCTTCTTTATAAATAACTTCTTCATTAGAAAGAGCTGTCATTTGTTCAGGGTCCCAGTTGATTATTTTTTCACCACGATAGATTAAGCCTTTATTATATAAGTCAATAAATACTTGATTAACGGCTTTATTTAAACCCTCATCAAGAGTAAAACGCTCTTTAGAATAATCTACAGAAATACCCATCTTAGCCCATTGTTCATGAATAGTATTAGCGTATTCTTCTTTCCAAGACCAAGCTTTTTCTAACCACTCTTCTCTTTTCATTTCACGTGGCTTAATACCTTGCTCTTTTAAACGTTTATCAATCTTTGCTTGTGTCGCAATACCCGCATGGTCCATTCCAGGTAACCATAAGCAATCAAAACCTTGCATTCTTTTATAACGAATAATGATATCTTGAAGTGTTACATCCCAAGCATGACCTAAATGAAGTTTTCCCGTAACATTAGGTGGAGGAATAACAATACAAAAAGGTTCTTTACTACTTTTACTATCAGAAGCAAAATAATTATTATTTTTCCAAGTTTCATATTTACCTTTTTCTACTTCTAAATGATTGTATTTTTTATCTAACATAATTTAAACTCCTTTCAAATAATTATTTAAAAATTCTTGAATATGTAATAGTTTTTCTTTTAAATCACTATTTTCAGTATCTAAATATTTATTAATTAATCTATTTAGATAATCTTCATTTTTAATAATTTCTAGACTTTTTTTAAAATTTATATCATAAATAAAAGCTAAGTTACAAACTAAGTTATCGGCTTTAGTTTTTCTTTGTTCTTTTAAAACTAATTGTTTATTTAAAAAGGCTTCATAGACATCATCAGAAATGGTAGAATTTTCTAAATCTAAGATATTTGAATTTAATACTAAATTAAAAATATCAATTTTATCAGCATCTCTTATAATATTACAAAGTAAGATTTCTTTATCAGTTAAGTCTTCTTCTATTTTATATTTATTATGATTTTTAACTATCTTTTTAATTATTTCTTCATTTTCAGATGTTGTGAATTTATTTTTAAGTTCTTTTTCTAATAATTGGCACCCTAAGTCACCATGGTCAATACTTTCCTCATCTTTAAAGGTACGATAATTTTTATATTGTTCAAACCGACCTATATCATGTAATAGTCCTCCTAATTTAGCTAAGTAGATATCATCTTCTTCTAAGTTTAGGCTTTTGGCTATTTCTTCACATAACTTAACGACTCGGAAAGTATGGTCTATTTTTCTTAAAATATTTACACCATATTCTTTATAGTTATCAGTATACTTTATAAATTCTTCAAAAAACTTATCCATAAATTTCACCCTCTTAAAATAAAAAGAATACTTCCATCCCTAAGGACGAAGTATTCGTGGTACCACCTTATATTATACTCTAAAATTTATAACGGAATTATCCGGGATATCTTACTTAATTTCAGAAATCATGTTCCTCTGCTACCTTCAATAATTTTTTTAATTCATTTGCACCAACCATGAACTCTCTTAATAAAAATAATTATTTACTCCTCAGAATCAAAACATCTGGCTTGATTATATAACAAATAACAATTAATTTCAATACTTCTTGATTTTATTTTTACCATTTTCTTGATAAAGTTTTACTATATCTATATCTAAAAACTTAAATATCCAAGAGGGCTCTATTTTAGAGATATGCTCAACTATAAATTTAATATCTTCAAAAGTAGTTTTATTTTCTTTAATACTAGCAAGAGTTTTATTGGCTAGAAAGCTTCCTATAATATATGGGTATTTTTTACTAATCTCATTAGGATTTTCTAATAATCTAATTATTGTCTCATCACAAATATGCTCACTATATAAAACACTATCAAAATAATATGGCTTAGTTTTTCTTAATTCATCTTTAGTTTTTTTATCTAGCTTTTCATTAAGATTAACTATTCTCTTAGCTTCATTTATCTCTTCTTCTTTAGAAATAGTCTTATTATTTAGAACTTTTTTCATAAAATTAAAGATATTTAAAGTTAATATACCAGCTAAGTAAGTATTACTATTTCGTTTATGTCTAAGTTTTTCTATATAAATTTCATCATAACCTAGCATTTTTAAAAAGTCATAGCTAACTAGTTCATAAAAGATAGGACTATATTCACTAAGGAAGATAGAAAAATTCTTATCTTTATTTAGCTTTAATTCTAAGAAATGGCTAAATTCATGTACTATTCTAGGTATGTCATCTATAGTATTAGTTCTTTCTACTATTGAAAATACTTCATTATCTTTATATATAGTAAAATTCCATAAGGGACTACTTTTAGTTATGCCTAAAGTATCTAACTCAAAAGTAGTAACTAATTTTTCTTTTAAGTCTAAGTCATCTTTATTTACAAAGATAATATTTTCTTTTTTTAGGGCTTCTTCATAGATAGATGTCCATTTTAAAGTGGGGTCAACTATTTGTAAAAATTTATGAATAAGTAAATTAAAGTTTTTATCATCTAAAGGTGGTAGTGATACATTTTTATTTTCATAGTTTGCATCAAGATATAAAGCTTTAGTAACTTCATCAGTTAAAAGATGCAAAACTACTTCTAGATTTTGATATAAGAATCTATCCGTTAAGTCAATTATTTCGTTATTTCTTTTTTGAGGTCTAATTAACTTTGCAAGCTCTCCTGCGATTAAATCAGTTAATAGTGGATAACGATAATTTTTCTTTAACCAAGTAATTAACTCTTCATCAGTTAAAGAACAAGTTTTATGTAATTGTAAGTATTTAGAACGAATAGTTTTAACTATCATTTCTTTAGAGAAAAATTCTTTAGAAAGATTTTTATCTTCTAAATGTTCTCTTATTAAAAGTGCACAAAGTAATTCTTTTTCTGAGAAAGAAGCAAGCTCATTGATATTTCCCATAGTATTCCCCATTTCATGGGCTTTATTTTAACAGAAAAAGGCTTATTTTTCAAGTTCAGCCTCATATAAATTTTTATAATTCTTATTTTTCTTTAGTAATTCTTCATGAGTTCCACTATCTTCAATTTGGCCATTATTTAAAAATAAGATGTGGTCACTGTTAATTATAGTGCTTAGGCGATGAGCAATTATTAAGATAGTGTAGTCTTTTTTCAAGTTATCGATAGCTTGTTGAATTTGCATTTGGGTTTCATTATCAAGGGCACTTGTTGCTTCATCAAAAAGAATTATCTCTGTTTTTTGAACCAACGCTCTAGCAATCGCTAGTCTTTGACGTTGCCCACCACTTAGACTAATTCCTCCCTCACCTACAATAGTGTCATATTTATTAGGAAGTGTATTAATAAATTCATCAAGACAAGCTAACTTACAAGCTTCAACCATTTCTTCATCAGTTAAATTTTCTTTAACTAAACGAAGATTATCTTTAATACTTAGATTGAAAATGTAAGGATTTTGACTGATAATAGTTATATTATCCCGAATAGAAGATTTGTCTAGAATTTTAATATCTTCTCCATCAATAGTAATTACGCCTTTCTTTAACTCATACATTTTACATAAAAGATTAAAGATGGTACTCTTTCCAGCTCCACTTTTACCAACAAAGGCTACTGTTTCATTAGCTTTTACTTTAAAACTAATATTTTTTAAAACAGGCTGTTGTTCATCGTTATAAGAGAATGTTACATTTTTAAATTCAAAATTGCCTTTTACTTTAGCTAAATGTTTAGTACCAAACTTTTCTTTAGGAAATTCTGGACTTTCTAAAATAGAAAAAATTCTTTCTGATGAGAGATTAAAATCTTTTAATTTTTCAAGAAGCATGCTAAAGAAAGTAACAATTGAAGTAACGCGACCCATATAATTATAAATAACTAATGCAGTAGCAACGACTAATTGTTTTGTAAAAATTAAATAAACTAGTAAAGCAATTAAAATAGTATCAAAAGAATCCATCATAAAATCTCTAGTTAAAGAATATTTAGAGTCTGTTTTTAACATTTTATATCTTTCGTTATTTAAATTAACAATTTTGCCCTCTAATTCTTTCATAAAACTATCTTCGGCACTAAGCATTTTAATATCACGACAACCTCTAACTAATTCAGACACAAAACCCGATACTTTTTCATTAGTTTTTCTAAGAGCTTTATCATTTTTAGTACGTGTCGTTACTCTTTTTTGTTCTACTACATACATAATTATAACCATAAGCAAAATTAAGAAAAAGGCTATTTTATTAATCAAAAAGATAGCGACAAAAATACCTATATTAGTTAAAATATTAGTAAAATCCATATTAAGAGAATTAAAAAGGTCCGCAATTTTGCCGGTATCATTAGTAAGTCTTTGAATGAATACACCAGATGAAGTTTCATCTAAACATTTATTTTCTAGTTTTAAAATTTCTCTGCCTAAATCAATTTGTATCTTTTTAAAAGTTTCACGGTAAACTACTGATGATAAGTTACGACGAAAATAATGAATTATATTACTCATTAATTCTATTAGTAAAATTATAAGAGAAATTATTATTACTTGGTATAGTTCATTAGCTGTTAATTCTACTATTATCTTAGCACTAAATATAGGTATGATAACGCTTATTATAATACTTAGAAAATTACACAAAATTAAAAAGAAAAGATTTTTCTTTTGATATTTAGCATATTTCCAAGCAAAATGTAAATTTTTCTTTAACTCTTTCATACTTCATCACTTCTTTAATATTATATCATTTTCTTTAAAATAAGAAACAGAAAGGCAGAAAATATTGTAAATTTAAAAAAGTACTGCTACAATAATGGAAGGAGGAGTATATGGAAATAAATAAAGAAAAATTAGGAAACAAAAGACAAGATTATTTAAGTTGGGATGAGTTTTTTATGAGTATTGCTAAGTTAGCAGGAGCTAGAAGTAAAGACCCCTCAACGCAAGTAGGTGCTTGTATTGTTGATGAGAATAATAGGGTTTTAGCCATAGGCTATAATGGTACACCAAATAATTTTAATGATGATGATTTTCCTTGGGACAGAGATGGTGAAGAGTTAGAAACAAAATATTTATATGTATGTCATGCTGAAAGAAATGCTATCGCAAACGGAAATAGACTTTCGTTAAAAGGAGCACGTATTTATGTTGACTTATTCCCTTGTAATGAGTGTGCTAAAGCAATTATTCAGTTTGGTATAAAAGAAGTAATTTACTTATCCGATAAATATGCCAATTCTAAAGAAACAATTGCCTCTAAATATTTGTTTGATAAATCAAATGTTACTTATAGACAACTTGAAAAAGAACATCAAAAAACTTTAAAATTATCTATAAAGCCTGATGTTCCCGTAACAATAGTAGATGAGTAAAAAAATAGGCTATTGAATAGACAATTATTCAGTAGCCTTAAAAAATTATATATCTAATTAACAAGGCTCATAAATTTTCAAGCATTTATAAGCCTTTTTTAATATTAAGTTTTTCTTTTAAAAATTTTTCTTCTTTTGGTGATAAGTTTTTCTTATCAATTATTATTGGCATCTCATCAAAAAATTTTGTTGATTTTAGTTTAGTTTTCATATAAATATAATTATCATTTTCAAAGATATATTTTAAATAATCATAGTTCCATTTTAAAATTTTACTTTCATCACAAAATATAATGAAATCATCAAAGAAGAAAAATTTACTTTTAGTATTAGAATATAATTCTATATATTCTCTTGTATATGAGGGCATTTTAGAAGTAGTAAGAACAGCTACTGCAATTAATGTTAATATAAGAGCATAAAGAATAGTACTTATATTTTTATCAATAATTGAAAAAATAAATATTGAAGAAAATGCAAAAAACATAATAATGGTATAGCCTATATATAATGATATAAAGAATTTCCAAAAATGATTTCTTTTTGTAGTCTTATTAGTACAATACGAAATCAGATTATCATTATTTAAATTATTATCACAAGAAAACTTATAATTTTTAATTTGTTTAACTATTGAAGACCATATTTTTTTATTTAAGTCGTTATTATCATATTGTATAAGTTTATAATTTACTTGTAATTTTCTTAAAAATTCTAGAAAATCGTCATCAATATATTCTTTACTAACATAAACTAAGATTTCTAAGTCCCTAGCACTAATAACAAAATCTTTACTATCTTCTTTTATGCTTCTTAACTCATAATAAGGACATTTTAAAATTCTATTTTTAGTAGCAAAAATTACAAAATTATCATAAAAATAGATTTTTGTACTGCGAGAATTAAACTGATATAATGCACCTTTTTTTAAAAATCTATTTGATAGATAATAAGTTAAAAATAATATAACAGTAAATGCTAATATGTTTATAATAGAAAAATCAAATTTAAACTTGAAAATTTTTAATAATAAAGAATAGGCAATAATTAAAATAATGAAAAAGACTAAATATATTCTTAATCTATGAGGTCTTGACTCGGGGCTAAACTTATTTTTGTAAATTTCATCATAACTAACTTACCTTTCAAAATAAAATTTTGCTTGTTTTTTATTTACATCAATATCTGCGAAAACATTTTCATTGATATTATCCCTATTACATTTACTATTACTACTCATAAACAATTCCCCTCTATTGTATCTTTTCTACTTCTTTATACTCATAGCTCTTTAAATCGACAAGAGCTTTTTTTATTCTTAGATTTGTTCGTAACTGCCCTGTTTCTTGATTAGCTATTTTTTCGTTGTCCACGATATTTAAAACATTATCCCAACCATCAATTACCTTGCCAAAGGCAGCATAGTCGCCATCTAAGTTAGGAGCTTCTTTTAATACTATAAAAAATTGACTACCAGCACTATCATTATCTTGACTTCTAGCCATAGATACAACTTTTTCTTCGTGTTTCAAATTATTTTCAAAGCCATTATTAGTAAACTCACCTTTAATAGTATAATCAGGTCCACCTGTTCCATTTCCACTAGGATCGCCACCTTGTAAAACAAAGCCTGGTACTAATCTATGCATAGTATTTTCATCATAAAAGCCCTCTTTAACTAAAGAGATAAAATTATTTACTGTATTAGGGGCAATATCAGGATATAGTTCAATAACTATTGAGCCATATTTTTTAATATACATAGCAACTACTGGATTTTCTGTATCATAATTATCTAGCTTAGCTTCATTAGATTTTACATCATAATCTATACCTAGTAAGTTTTCCTTTATTTCTTTTTTACCACAACCAGTTAAAAGTACTACTACAATTAAAATAACTAATAATTTCTTTATCATTTTACTTCATCCTCTCAATAATATCACGTGCTGCCACTAAACCTGTTGCGGCGGCCGTAACAATGTTGCCGGCTTTACCGGCTCCATCACCTATAAAATAAATATTAGCTTGTTCTAATTTAAACTTTTTATTAGTTTCAATTTCATTACTAAAGAATTTAATTTCCGGTCCATAAAGTAAGGTATCATCATTGGCAACTCCCGGAATAATTTTATCAAGTGTTTCTAGTCCCTCTAAAATATTGGTAATAATTCTATGAGGCATAACTAAAGCTAAGTCCCCAGCTACACAGTCTTTCAATGTAGGCTCAATAAAGCCTTTATTTAAACGGTGCCACTCACTTCTTCTAGCATTTTTTAAATCTTTCAATGACTGAATAATTGGCTTGCCATCTCCTAAAACATTAGCAATCTTAGCAATTGACTCACCATATTCTCTTGTATTAGTAACAGGCTCCGTTAAAGTAACTTTAGATATAAAAGCAAAATTTGTATTATTACTCTTTACATCTTTTAAAGCATGTCCATTAACACAAATGTAGCCATAGTAATTTTCTTTCGCAACAAAGCCACCTGGGTTAGTACAAAAAGTTCTAATTTCATCACCATACGTTTTCGTTTTTATAAAAATAGTTGGATCATAAATAACATTTGTTAAATCTTCCATAATATCTTTTCTTACCTCAACTCTTACCCCTATTTCAATACTTTGAGATAGATAAGAAATATTATATTTATCAGCTAATTCTTGAACCCATTTAGCTCCCGTTCTCCCCGGAGCAACAATCACCGTTGATGCCGTTAGCTTTTCTTCTTGACCATCTTTAGTATAAGTAATTTCATGACAGTCTTCCTTTATAGTTTTAATATCAGTAACAGTTGTTTTTTCATATAAAGAAACATTATGCTCTTCTAAAAAGTTACAAATACTTTCAATATATTCAGGAAGATGGTCGCTACCTAAGTGCTTTTGTTTAATTAAAAGCAATTTAGCTCCAGCTATAGAAACTTTCTTTCTAATCTCTTGAGCTTCTTCCATATTAGATGGATAAACTTTTGAATCCATATTAAACTTATTAAAAATTTCTTCACAGTCATCTATTAACTGATTAGCTTCACTTTCAGACATATACTTAGTTAAATCGCTCTTACCTAGACGTGGAATAAAATTAAGCTTACCATCTGAAAATGTACCTGCTCCCCCATAGCCTGATAAAATAGCACAAGGGTTACAGTTCTTGCATGGAACTTTTAATTTGTTCATAGGACAAAAACGTGATTTTACCCTACTACCTTTATCTAATATAACTACCTTTAAATCTTTATTCTTTGTAATTAACTCATAAGCACTAAACAAACCCGCAGGCCCAGCACCTATAATCGCAACATCAACTTTCATTTTACCACCACTTTAATTCTAGCACGTAAATTAAAAATTGTAAAATAACTTAAAAGCAAATTAAATTTAGAAAAATTATTATTCTACTTGTCAATTTCTCATTTTATTACTAAAAATATAGAAACTTTTATAGTTATCTGCTAAAATAAAGTAAAGATGGTGATTAATAATGACAAGAGAAGAAAGAAGCTCAGAAAAACAAGAAGAAATATTTGATGAAGAAAGAAAAGAAAAAAGAAAAAGTCTAATTGGTAAAATATTTAAAATAGTTCTTCTAATTACTACTCTTAGCTGTTTAATTTTTTGTTATACGACCTATATATCTACAGTAAGTATTGTTGTGAATGAAAAAAGAATTACAAGTGAAAAAATAGATGCAAGCTTTAATGGACTAAAGCTAATTCAATTTAGTGATTTACATTATGGTAGTACTTTTTTGTATGATGAAACTAAAAAATTAGTAAACTTAATCAATGAAAGAAAGCCAGATATTGTTGTATTTACAGGGGATTTAATAAAAAAAGATTATAATTTAAAAAATAAAGACCAAGAAAAACTAATTAAGCTTTTACAAAGTATTGATACAACTCTAGGCAAGTATGCTGTTTTAGGAGAAGAAGATAAAGAAAGTGTTACGACTATTCTAAATCAAAGTGGTTTTACTATTTTAAATAATGATTATGACTTAATCTATAAAGATAATAATAAACCCATATTAATAACGGGTCTTGCTAGTTTATTAAAAAAAGAAACTGATGTTGATAAGGCTTTTAGCTATTTCAAACAAGAAGGAGCAAATACTAATATTTATAATATTACTTTAATGCATGAGGGAGATAATTACTTAAATATTAAAGATTATCAAACCGATTTAGTTTTAGCGGGACACTCCCATAATGGGGAAATTAGGATTCCCTATATAGGAGGCATTGTTAAGTTTTCGGGAAGTAAAACTTATTATGATAAATATTATAAAGATAATGATACCGATATCTATGTATCTAGTGGACTAGGAACTTCTAAATTTGATATTAGATTATTCTGTCGACCTAGTATTAATTTTTTTAGATTTTCAAATAACTAATTAGAAAAGAAAGACTTAATTTTAGAAAGGAGATTCATCTTCTTTTTTTCTTGTGGTTTTTGAAAAATATCAACATTACCAATTAAGTCATCATCTAAATAGATGTTTATCTTACCGACAATTTTATTTTTAGAGTTTTTATTTTCTATAGAAAGATAAGTCTTTATCTCTTTAGTTTCAGGAACAGTTAAAGGATAATAAAAAGAATTCTTTAGGTAGATATCACCATTATAAAAATTTTTATCTATCTTAAAATTATCTTTATCAATAAGAAGATATTTACGATAATTTTTATAGGCTAAGTTATAGTAATATTCGTGTGTATCATATTCATCGGCATCATCTAAAGTAACTATTGTTAAATTTAGATTATCTTTAGAAGCCGTTGTAACTAGAGTTTTGCCAGCTGCGGGGGTGTAGCCATTTTTGCCACCAGTACAATAATCATAATTATTTAGTAATTTGTTTCTGTTATACCAAAGATAGTTTTTGTCTTTAGTCTTAGTTGTATACTTTTTGGTAGAAACAATTTCCCGGTAAGTCTTATTTTGATAGGCATATCGAGATAAAAGCGCCATATCATAGGCCGTTGAATAATTCTTAGTATCATCATCTAGACCGTGCGGATTTTCAAAAATACTATCTTTCATACCTATTTTTTGGGCTTTTTCATTCATTAGTCTAACAAAGTCTTCTTCACTACCACTTACCGCTACCGCTAAAGCTACGGCGGCATCATTGCCACTACGTAAAAGTAGACCATATAACAAATCTTTTATTTTCATCTTCTCCCCTACTTCTATATAAATATTCGTACCATACATTTTTAAAACTTCATCACCAATAGTAACTTCTTTTTCAATATCAGCATTTTCAAGGGTTACAATAGCCGTAAGTATCTTAGTAGTTGAAGCAATAAGACGCTTTTCTTTACTATTCTTTTGATAAAGTACTCTACCAGTATCTAAATCCATAACAATACTAGAACTAGCTAAAACAGGCCTTAGGTAGAAAAAAGATATTAATATAAGAATAAGACTAAGCTTTTTAAACATGAAAATTCACCTATTTAATCTTATAGGAAAAATTGTGAATTTATGAATACTTTTAGAAAACAAGATTAAGCTAGTGTAAAACTTAGTAGTATTTTTTAAATAAAGAATTTGGTAATTTTATTTGTAATAGATTTAAATATATGATAGTATTATGAATAGAAAAAGGAGAGATGTTTTGTGGCAAATGAAAAAAAATTAGTTGAAAAGATTACGGCCCGTGATGTTGACTTTGCTAAATGGTATACTGATGTTGTTAGAGAAGCTAAGTTGTGTGATTATTCTAGTGTTAAGGGGTGTTTGAATTATTTGCCGAATGGATATGCTCTTTGGGAAAATATCAAAAATGACTTAGATAAGAGATTTAAAGATGTGGATGTTTCTAATGTCTACTTACCTGTTTTAATTCCTGAGAGTCTTTTACAAAAAGAAAAAGACCATATCGAGGGCTTTGCTCCGGAAGTAGCTTGGGTTACGCATGGGGGCTTAGAAGAATTAGAAGAAAGATGTTGTATTAGACCAACTAGTGAAACGCTATTTTGTGATTATTGGCAAAAAATTGTTAAGTCTTATCGTGATTTACCGTTAGTTTGGAATCAATGGAATTCAGTATTACGTTGGGAAAAGACAACAAGGCCGTTTTTAAGGTCAAGAGAATTTTTATGGCAAGAGGGTCATACACTTCATGCAACGGAAGAAGAAGCTAGAAATAGGTGTGAGCAAATGTTTAAAGTCTATATAGACTTTGTCACAGAAGATTTAGCGATACCTTTAATATGTGGCAAGAAAACAGAAAGTGAAAAGTTTGCGGGAGCTGAAGATACTTATACCATTGAAGCTATGATGCATGATGGTAAAGCTTTACAGTCAGGAACTAGTCATTTTTTTGGACACAGTTTTGCCGATGCGTTTGGTATTAAATATTTAGATAAAGAAAATAATTTGCATAGTGCTTATGAAACTTCTTGGGGTATGTCTACTAGAATTATTGGTGCTTTAATTATGGTGCATGGTGATGATAGTGGCTTAGTTTTACCACCTAGAATTGCCCCTGTTCAAATCATGGTTATTCCTATTGCGCAGCATAAAGAAGGAGTGTTGGATAAGGCGTTAGAGATTACTAATCTTTTAAAAGAAAACAATGTAAGAGTAAAAATTGATGATAGTGAAAAGTCTCCAGGTTATAAATTTTCTGAACAAGAAATGCTAGGTATTCCAATTAGAATTGAAATTGGTCCTAAAGATATTGAGCAAGGACAAGCCGTTATTGTTAGAAGAGATACTAGTGAAAAAATAATAGTTAAACTTGAAGAGCTTACTACTAAAGTTAATGAGGTTTTAGAACTTATTCAAAAAAATATGTATGCTAAAGCGAAAAAGTTCTTGGATGAACATATTTATACAGCTAAGAGCTTAGATGAATTTAAGCAAATAGCCGAAGAAAAAACTGGTTTTGTTAAAGCCAGTTGGTGTGGTAGTAAAGACTGTGAAGAAAAAATTAAAACAGACACAAATGGTTTTGGCTCTAGATGTATTTTAGAAAATGATGAGCATGTTGATAATTGTGTGTGTTGTGGCAAGAAAGGAAAACATATGGTTATGTGGGGAAAGTCTTATTAATGACTTTTCTCTTTTTCATTCGTTAAGCCATTTTCAATACTTACCCGTTGTACAAAAGTTAAAGAAGCAATTAAACAAATCGTAAAGCTACCTCCATAACTCATAAAAGGAAGCGGTACACCGGTCATAGGCATAAGACCAAAAATTCCTAAAAGATTAATCGCTATATGTAAAAAGATATAACAAGCAACTCCATAACAAATTAAGGCTCCCCTATTATTACTTTTTCGACCTATTCGTAAAATACGATAAAGAACAAACATATACATAAGTATAATACCTATACCCGTTAAGACACCTAACTCTTCTACTATAATCGCAAAGATAAAGTCTGTATAAGGCTCGGGAAGATACAAATATTTTTGAGTTGAATTACCTAGGCCAACACCGGTTAAGCCGCCATTATTTATCGCAATATAACAGTTACAAACTTGATTTCCATCATTTAATATACGTTCACAAGGCTTGGTAAAGTTAAAACGACTAATCTGTCTATCTTCTAAAATATTTTTACCAAAACTTAAAACAAAGATAACCCCAAAGACAATAAAACTCATAATGATAAAAATAATCTTAGCCTTTAAATCTTTTTGAATTGGCGACGCTAAAAAGATTAAACCGACAATAGCACTATAAATAATCGTAGTACCTAAATCAGGCTCTAAGAAAATTAAAGCAGCTACTATTACACATATAACGATAGGAAATAAGCTTTTGACATAAGTAGTTAGTTTATTTTTATAAGTATCATAATAACTTGCTAGCCAAACTATGGTGATAATCTTGGCAAATTCACTAGGTTGCACATTGAAAAAGCCTAAATCAAACCAACCAACCATATCATTTTGAGGGTCACCAAAAATAAGTAAGACAATAAGACTACCAAGAATTCCTATCATACCAATTGTCGCAATAGCATAATAGTGTTTAGGCTTTATCAGTAGTAAAACGAAAGCTAAAATAACGCCAAGCGCTAAAATGATTAGTTGTCTTACAAAGTAATAATAAGTACTTACACCATGATACATATAGGCAGTTACATTAGAAGCAGAAAAAACCATTATTAGCCCCAAAGCAAATAAAATTATTGTAGATATAAGTAATGGTTTATCAATACATTTAAGTACTCTCTTCATAATTTCACCCTTTACTATATAATATAACATAAATAAAACTAAATCTATTATTTATAGGTTAGTTTTATTAACAATTCCTGTAAATTTACATATTTTATAATAGATTAAGTAAAGGAGGAAAGTCTTATGTATTACTATGGTGGCGGAAGTTCTTGCTGCAACCAAACTCCATATTACTATCCAATGAATAATTATAATACTAATAACAATACAAATTCTGGTTATGCAATAATTTTAGTATTATTTATCTTATTAGTAATAGTTTTAGGAGCACGCTTTACTAACTATTAAAAGGCTGTTAAATAATTAACTGTTAATTATTGACAGTTTTTTTATTTGTAAAGTGGCAATTTGACTTTCAAAGTTAATTGTAGTATTATATTTTGAGCATTTGGGGGTATTTTATGAATGAGCTTTTTAGTGTAGCTAGAGAGATTGTTTTACAAAGATATACGGTTGATGATAAAAATTACTCTTACTTAGTATTTGCTTGTTTTTGTCTTTTAACTAAGTTTAATAATTGTATAGATGTAGTAAGGTATGTAGTGTTAAATACTGAAGTAATAATTGAAGATGAGCCTTTAGAAGAGATTGCTAAAAAAATAGAGGACCTTGATTTAGAAGAAGACTTAGATTACTATGATTTAGAAAATAAACCCGTAGCGGCTTCTTCTAACGGTATTTGCTTTGATGAAAATGAGGTATTTTTAGATAACGCTAAAATCATCATTAGTTCGGTAGATAATTCTAGTGAAACTTTAAGCACTCTAGTTCATGAGTTTGCTCATTTAATTAAATCTTTTTTCAAAAGCTATGCCTATACTCCTAGTGGTTACTGTCTAATGAGAAATGGCTTAGATATTTGTGAAAGTTGGGCTGATGGTACTGAAAGATTTAAGTACAAAATATTAGATGAAGTTATTAATACTCTACAAACAAAAGATATGACGGAAAACGTTAAAAATATTGAGGAGGATTATTTGCTTCCTAAAGAAAAGTCTTTCTTAAAACAACTAGACTACTCTATCTTAGAAGATATTAATGGCTATGATAAAGTAACTTATCTTTTCTTAGATATTTGGAAAGAAGAAGAATTTAGAGATATTTTTGAAGATGAGCTTATACTAGGAAATATTTCTAATATTAAAGCTAATTTTAATAATCTAGTAAATGATGAGTTATTTGATAAACTAGCTTGGGCAGTTGATATTTGTTTTGAAGAAGATAATATTGACGCCTATCTTTTAGTAAAAAATATTATTGAACTTATAAATATTCATATAAAGAATAAGAAAAAATTACCAAGCAAAAGCTTTAAAAAAAACAAATAATGTAGTAAAATAAAGGAAATTGAGGTGGTTACTTGTGTTAAAAACAAAAGATATACTAGATGAAAAAGATAAAAGATTACGTGTAATAAGTAAAGAAGTAGTATTTCCATTAACAAATAAAGATAAAGAATTAATTAATACAATGATAGAATATTTGCACAATTCGCAAATTGAAGAGTTAGCTGAAAAATATGATTTACGACCTGGTATGGGAATGGCCGCAATCCAATTAGGAGTTGCGAAGAGATATTTTGTGGTAGTAAATGAATATGATGAGGGGCAGTTTGAAACTTATGTCCTTATAAATCCTAGAATAATAAGTAATTCAGTTGAGCAAATTTATGTTGAAAATGGCGAGGGTTGCTTGAGTGTCAATAGACCTGTTGAGGGAATTGTACCAAGATATGCCAGAGTTACAGTAGAGGGCTATGATATGGACGGTCGAAAAATACAAGTACGTGGTCGTGAAGAATTAGCTATTGCCTTTCAACATGAAATTGACCATTTAGACGGAATAATCTTTACTGATAAAATAGATAAAAAAGACCCTTTTAAAGGGAAAGAACAAATGAGAGCTATATAGCTATATAGAATTATTGATTCAGGCACTACTTTTAGTGTCTTTTATTATTTTTTTAAGTTTATTAATCTGTCTAGTTAAAAGAATACATAAAAGATTAATTCTTTTATCACTCATTTTGGTAATATTTTGATACTGATGTAGTAATTTAGCAAATTCTTCTGGTAAGTCCTCTATTTTTTTAACATCAATTCTTGTAATATCTTTGACGACTTTTATAATTTCAGCAAATGGTTTTACTTCATAGAAAAATCTACCTTTACCGGAAATATGCATCTCTTCATCATCGTAGTATTCAACATTCATACTTTGACCATTATCAAATATAGGGGCAACATCTAACCACTTTAAAGTATTAACATCTCTTATAATACCAAAATTATTTAAATGTCTATCTTCATTCATAATTAGGAAATCTAAAATATACATATTTTCTACTTTTTCACGAGCTTTTTTAATTCCATTACTTTCTAACTTTTTAATGTACTCTTCATAGTCTTCAATACTATTATCTCCTCTTGACATATCGTTTCTTAATTGATGACAAGTTATAAGTTCTGTATCTTTAGTTATAAAACAAGGACATTTTGAAACGACCATATCTTTATAAATATCTAGTGTATAAGTTACATGAGCAAAACCTAATCTTTCACAAATCATACTAGCTAAAACTTCATTAAAAGGTTGCAAAATCTCATTTTTGTAGCCACCTTTTAATAAATATCTGGTACCATTATCAATAATCCAAGCTTTTTTAAGCATGCCATCAGTTGTATTATTAGGAGTTTTTAAAGATGATTCTTTAGTTATCAATTTACTATTTGTAGATAATGATGCCTCCATAAACTCAGCATAATCAAAATCATTATCAAAAAAGTTTATATCATCATAGGAAATATCACTATCATAAGGTTTTAACCAATATTGGTCTGATAGAGATAAGCCAAAAGCTTTGTCTAAAAGCTCATAAGGTGCAGTTATATTTAATCTATGGAGCAATAAATCTAATTTATCACGCCATTGAGGGATACCTCTTTCTTTAAACCACTCACTTAGATTAGTCCTAAAAGAAGCATCATTAATATCATTGGCAAGATAAAGACTTTTTAATATGTAGGGAGCATAATCAATATTTTTAACCTCATATATTTTAGTAAAAACACTAGTAGCAGTATCATATTTAGCCACTAAAATTTCTGTATTTTTATTCAAAAGGACAACTTTCATAAGGCACCCACTTTCTACTGTTATTGTACCATAGAAGCAGAAAAAATACACTAGTTAAGTAGTGTACTTTAAATAACATCTGCATGGTCTTCTAATTTTACACTTACTAATTTAGAAACACCAGACTCTTGCATAGTAATACCATATAAAGTCTTTGCATACTCCATTGTTTTCTTCTTATGCGTAATAATTAAAAATTGTGTTTTATCACGATAATGCTCTAAATACTTACCAAATCTTGATACATTAGCTTCATCTAAGGCAGCTTCAACTTCATCAAATAAGCAAAATGGAACACTTCTAACATTTAAAATAGCAAACAATAATGAAATAGCCGTTAAAGTTTTCTCACCACCTGATAATAGTGAAATGGTCGTTAGCTTTTTACCTGGAGGGGATGCGACTATATCAACACCAGTTGTCAGTAAGTCATCTTCATTAGTAAGCTTTAAATCAGCTTGACCCCCTCTAAACAATTCTTTAAAGACTTTTTTAAATTCATCTTTTATAGCCATGAACGTATTATAAAATTCCTCTTTCATAACTCCGTCCATCTCATTCATTATTTCTAACAAAGTATCTTCGGCTTTTAATAAATCTTCTTTTTGATTAGTTAAAAAGACATATCTCGTATTAACCATTTTATATTCTTCAATAGCATCTAAATTAACCATGCCAATTTTTTTAATATTATTCTTATAAATAGTAACTTTTTCTCTAGCTTCTTCTACTTCAATATCTAGCTTATAATCATTTTTAGCTTTATCAAAAGATATTTCATAAGTGGTATTTAATTCATTTAACATATTATCTAATTTTACATCTATTCTGTTAATCTCTATTTCAATATCTTTATTTTCTTTTTCTAGACTACGCAAATTAGCTTGTTTTAGTCTATTATCTGCTTCATTTTTTTCTTCTTCATCTTTTAGGTTAGCTATTTTTTTATTAAGGGCTTCTAGTCTAATTTGTAATTTTTCTTTTTCAGCACTTTTAGTCGCAAACTCATTAATTAATTCTTTTTCTTTATCTTCTAAAGAATTATTTTTTATTAAATCAAGTTGCCCATATTCTTTATTAGCCTCTTCTAATTTTAAAGAAACATCATCTAACTCTTTCTTTTTAGATAAGTATTTTTCTTTTAAGGTTACTTCTTCTTTAGCATAAGCAAATAAATTTTCATTACTTAAAGAAATATCTTTGTCTGTAGCTTCAATTTCTTTAGTTATTTCTAAGACTTCATTTTGATAGACATTTTTCTTTTCTTCTAAGTGATGAAGCTCTTGTCTTAAGGAAATAACGCTTTTACTTTTATAGTAAGTTCCTCCTACTAAAGAGCCTCCTACATTAACAACATCCCCATCTAGGGTAACTATTTTGTATTTAGCGCCAATTGAATGAGAAATGTTTGTAGCGCTATCTAAGTCTTTACAAACTAAAACAGTACCAAGTTGATTTTTAACGATATTTTCATACTTTTTATCATAAGTAACTAGCTCACTCATTATGCCTAAAAAGTCTTGATTATTCTTTAGAATACTTAACGTATTACTATCTACATATCTTTCTTTAATAACAGAAAGAGGAAAAAAAGTAGCTCTACCATAATGATTATCTTTTAAATAATTAATAGCTTTTTTAGCAGATGCCTCATCAGTTGTGATAATAAAATTTTTATTAGAGGCAATCGCAATATCTAAAGCTTTTACATATTCATCAGTTGTTTTTAAAATATTACCAATAGTATTATGAATACCTGTTAAGCTTGAAGAAGATAAAACCTTTGATACACTATTAGGCATATCCCCTCCCCGTTCTATTTCACTTTGAAGACTACTAATTTTTTCATCAAGAAGAATAATTTCTCTTTGCATTTTAGCATAATCACTATTTAACATATTCTTCTTAGTAGTTAGACTTTTAATATTTTCATCAACTATACTTTTTTTAGTAGTAATAGAACCTAGTTCACTAGATGAGTTTTTAAGTTCTTCTTGTAAGAGCATCTGCGTCTTTTCTAAACTACCTTTTTGTTCTAAAACACTACGTAATTCTTCTTTTAAAATATCTTCTTCCTTAGTAGTTTTGCTCTTTTCTTTTAAAAGCTTCTTTTCACCATTAATTTTTTCTACTTCTTCTACTAACTGCAAAAGTTCAGTATTTAAAAGACTTCTTTCATTTTCTAGTTTTTCTAAAGAAGTATTTATCTCGAGATTAAAAGTTTCATATTTATTAGTTTCAGTTTGTAAATTAAGAATTTCTTTATCTAGTTTTTCTTTTTTTATGTGAGCTTGTTCTAAAGTAGAGTTTAAATTTTCAATATCATAAGCTAGTAAGGCTACTTCATATTTATCTAGGCCTTTTTTATTTTCTAGGTAATCCATTGCTTTACTACTTTGCTCTTTTAAAGGCTCTATTTGTCTTTCTAACTCGGCGATAATATCATTTACTCTATCTAGATTATTATGAGTTTTATCTAGTTTTCGTAAAGCTTCTTCTTTTCTTCTTTTATATTTTAAAATACCTGATGCTTCTTCAAAAATAATTCTTCTATCTATAGCTGAATTAGATAAGATTCGTTCAACTTCACCTTGAGAAATAATATTATAAGACTCTTTGGCCATACCAGAATCTAATAATAAATTAGTAATATCTTTTAAACGACACTTTTCATTATTTAGAAAGTATTCATTTTCACCACTACGATAGACTCTTCTTTTTATGGAAATATCGGTATAAGAAACATTTAAGTAATGGTCTGAATTATCAAAGATAAGTTCAACACTCGCTACATTTAAAGGATTACGCGATTTACTTCCTGAGAAGATAACATCACTCATAGAGCCATCACCACGAAGAGATTTAACTGACTGTTCACCTAAGACCCATCTAACCGCATCAACAATATTACTTTTTCCTGAGCCATTAGGTCCAACAATACAAGTAGTCTTTCCGTCTAATTTAATACTTATCTTGTCGGCAAAAGATTTAAACCCACTAGCCGTAATTTCTTTTAAATACATACATTCTTCACCTTATCTTCTTCATCTTATCTAAGTATACTATATTTTTAAGTTTAAAACAATTAAATTATTTTTCAAGGCTTTCACTAATAAGTGTATCTAAAAGTAAAAAACGATAAGCTCTATTTTTTAAATAGTCTATAGTTATAGATAAATTTTCAACAGAAATGTTGCTTGGTATCGTTATAATAGCTGAATTACTTAGTTTTGCTTTTACTTCAGCATAAGCATTTTTGGCAACTTTTATACTAGGCATAACGGTATGCATTTTTAAAGAAGAGCATAAATTAATTACTTCTTCTTTATCATAATCTAAGTAGCAATATTTAGCTTCTTTTTTTGTAATATCTTCTAGGTAATTTTTAGCATTAATAAAAAAATCTCTTTCATACTTGCCATTGTAATTTAAAAGTTCTATTTCGTGATTATTAAGTTGTAGTATACTATTAAGATTGTCTTCTAAGAGAACTCCGTCAATAAAAAAAGTGGCAAGAACATTTTTAGATTTTAAGACATTGTTTAATCTTTCAATATCATCACCTTTTTCAATTTTAAATATTAAGGCTACTTCTTTATTTTCACTATTACCTGTAACTACATATTTATCATAATAGTCATTTACAGAAATAGTTGGCTTTGTTTCCTTTAAGGTTGTTAAGGCTTCATTGTATGAGCCATACTTTTTCATTTTTTGATAACTTTTTTCTAAGTCTACTTCTAAGCCATTTTGACCCGGAATTATTTTTTCACCAATAATAAAAGCATTTTTAGCTTCAACGGCATATTTACTACTAGAAGATTTAATCTCTTTCATAATAGGGTCGGCTTGTCTTACTAATTCAACAGCTTTATTGGTATAAAAAAAACTAAAAATAAGTAGAAAAAAAGCAATTATTCCCTCTTTTAATTTTTGATAATTCATTATAATCACCCAATTAAATATATGTTAATAATTGCTTTAATATTTTAAAATTTCTTTTTAATATTTAGTAAGAGAAGTTAATATGTAATCATAATTATAAAGGTCAAAAGTACTACCACAAAAAGAACATTTACCGGAATTATTTATATCCATACTAGCTCCACAGTTAGGGCATTTACGATTTAGTCCTAATGTTTTAGTATTAATATTTTTTTCAAAAACTAGAGTGTATGATTTTTCAATACGCTTTTTATCAGTTCCTGAAATAATTTTACCACTATCAATATCAATGATATAGTCCATGTATTTAGCAAAAATTCCTACTGTTACAACTTCCTTTTCATCGACAACTTTTCTTTCCTTTATAAAAGAGCTTTTGACATTTACTTCATCATAAATTTGTCTTTGCTTTTTTAAGGCTAAGTCATTTATGTAGTTATTTAACTTGGTAAAAACTTCTTCATTCATAAAATGCTTAACATCTTTTAGACTACCTTCCATTATCGCATTATGAATCTTTATAAAAATATTATCTACTTTAGTTTTAAATAAAGCTTCATTAAATTCTGTCATTTTAAATATTCCTTTCTTTTTTACCTATCAAACTCTTGCCAAATATTAGTCTTTTTACTTAAGACATACTTATTAGCTGTTCTTACTAAAAGGCTTCGACAATATGGACAAACTTCAGATGATGTTATATCAACTAAAGCACCACAATTAGGACATTTTTCTTTATCCTTACTTACCTTTGATTTAACAAATGTAAGGGAGTAACTGATTCTTACCTTTTTATCTTTACGACCTCTTACAACATTATTGTTCTCATCACAAACATAATCAAAACATTTTACGGTTAAGAAAACTCTTAAAGTTATTATGCCATTTTCTTCTTTGATATCATATATCTTAGCGTCTTCATAAGTAATTTCGGACATTATATTTTTTTGTTTTTTCATACTTAAAGTCTTTAATTGACTGCTATACATATTATACATTTCATCAGTTGTATTTTCTTTTATAGTTTCTGTATCAAAGTCCATCCAAGCAATTTGGAGTTTTTTATAAATTTCAAAGAACTCTTGCTTAGCCGTTTCCACATCTAAAGTAGCATCAATCTTCTTCAATTCTTCTGGGGTTAAATCTTTATAATAAGAAAAATCAATGGCTCTTTTCTTGATAAGGCTTTGTTGTTTTCTATTTTGCTCCATAATTATTGATAAAACAACGAAGAAAATTAACATACCAAAGAAAAAGGCTCCGAATACATTAGCTAAAGTTTGGTCACCACTAGGTATTCCCGAATGAGAGCTTGAACTGTGATAGTCATCATCATATGAAGAGCTCCAACTACTAGAACTCCAGTCATCATCCCAACTACTTGAGCTCCAATCACTATCCCAGCTACTTCCCCAGTCACTACCTCCAACATCATAATCAAAATCCCAACCGGAATCAGCTTTTACTAGACTAGTTGAAAAACTAAAAACAAAACTTAAAGCTACTAAAATTAATACTAACTTCTTTTTCATAATACCAAATCCTTAATACCTAATAGAATTATAGCATGATTTTTGAGAATATTAAAAAAAAGTAAGCACAAAATTTTATGTTTACTTTTCATTTTACTAATTTTTACTTTTCTTTTTATCTTTAGCTTTATCTTCTTTTTTTGGCTTAGGAAGAGCTTCTTTTCTAGAGAAGTTTTGACGACCTTTCTTGTCAGTACCTAGAGCTTTAACTATTATCTCATCACCAACATTAACAACATCTTCTGGTTTATCAACATGCTCATAAGCTAATTGAGAAACATGAACTAAGCCCTCACAACCTGGCCATAACTCTACAAAGCAACCAAAATCTTCAATCTTAACAACTTTTGCTTCATAAATTTTGCCTACTTCAACTTCTCTGACAATATCTTCAATCATTTTTCTAGTCTTGTCAATTATTTCTTTATCAGAGTGATAAATAATTACACGACCATCATCTTCAAGCTCAACTTTAACAGCATTAACATTAGTAACTTCTCTAACGTTAGAAGCTTCACAAATGATTTTAGTAATCATCTCGCCACCTTTACCAATGACATCTTTAATACGTAATGGATTAATTGTAAAGGTTTCCATCTTTGGTGCGTATTTAGAGACTTCTTTTCTTGGCTCTTTTATTTGTTTTTCAATTACTTTTAAAATCTCTAGACGAGCTTTTTTAGCTTGATATAAAGCTTCTTTTAAAATTGGCTCAGTTATACCTTTAATTTTTATATCCATTTGTAAAGCCGTAATACCGTTTTTAGTACCTGCAACTTTGAAATCCATATCGCCTAAATGGTCTTCCATACCTTGAATATCTGTTAGGATAGTATAATCATCCCCTGCTGTAATTAAGCCCATAGCGATACCAGCAACAGGAGCTTTAATAGGAACTCCGGCAGCCATTAAAGACATACAACCGGCACAAATACTAGCTTGAGAAGATGAGCCGTTAGACTCAAGAATCTCAGAAACAACACGGATAGTGTATGGGAATTCTTCTTCACTTGGAATAACTTGAGCTAAAGCTTTTTCGCCTAAAGCTCCATGACCAATTTCTCTGCGACCTGGTGCTCCATATCTACCTGTTTCACCTACAGAAAATTGTGGGAAATTATAATGAAGCATAAAACGTTTTTGGTCTTCCATACTTAAACCATCAATAATTTGATGTTCATTTAGGGCACCTAACGTTGTTACGGATAAGCTCTGTGTTTCCCCTCTTGTGAAAAGAGCAGAGCCGTGAGTTCTTGGTAAAATATCAATATCAGTTGATAGCTTTCTAATTTCATCCATTTTTCGACCATCAGACCTAATGTGTTCTTTAACAACGATATTTCTAAATAATTCATACTCAACATCAGATACAACCATTTCTGCTTTTACAAGCAATTCTTTTAATTCTTCATCTTTTAGTTTATCTTCATTTTCTGTAGTATATAGATTAATTACTTCTTCTTTTATTTCATCAATGGCAGCATATTTTTTTAATTTATCTTTTATTCTTAGTGCTTTATCCATCTTTTTAGTAATCAAGCTTCTAATTCTTTCAACCATTTCTGCTTCAGGAACTAGCGTTTCATATTCCATTTTTTCTTCGCCAATTTCTTTAATAATCTTTTCTTCAAACTTGATTAATTCTTTTACAGCTTTATGGCCAAACATTAAAGCTTCTAGCATAATATCTTCATCAACTTGTTTAGCACTAGATTCAACCATATTAATAGCATCTTTCGTACCGGCTACTGTTAAGTCAAGTTCAGATATTTCTAATTCTTCTGGAGTTGGATTTATGATGAACTTACCATTAACACGGCCCACTTTTACTCCAGCAATTGGTCCATTAAAAGGAATTTTGGAAATTGAAACGGCTAGTGATGAAGCAAACATAGCTGTTAGTTCTGGTGAACAGTCTTGGTCAACTGATAAAACAGTCGAAATAATTTGTACTTCATTTTTAAAGCCCTCTGGAAATAAAGGTCGCATAGGTCTATCAATCATTCTAGCGGCTAAAGTAGCAGCTTCACTAGGACGACCTTCTCTTTTTATAAATCCTCCTGGTATTTTACCAACAGAGTATAATTTTTCTTGATAATTTACAGTTAATGGAAAAAAATCAGATAATAAATTAACATTTTTAGATACGACAGCAGCCGTTAAAACAACGGTGTCATTATATCTTACTAAAACAGCTCCATCAGCTTGCTTAGCTAATTCACCATGTTCTACTACTAATTTTCTGCCATGGAAATCTAATTCAAATACTTTCTTTTTCATAAGTTACCTCTTTTCTAGTTTCGAAAATCTTTCCTCGAAAAAAAATAGACACAAAAAACAAATGTCTACTTTCTTAAACCTAATTTTTTAATTACTTCACGATAGCTTTGAATATCCTTCTTAGCTAAATACTGTAACATATTTCTACGTTGACCTACTTTCTTAAGAAGTCCTCTACGAGAATGATGGTCGTGAATATGTACTTTTAAATGCTCAGTCAAATCGTTGATTTCTTTAGTTAAAATAGCAATTTGTACTTCACATGAACCAGTATCGTTTTCGCTTTTAGCAAATTCTTTAATTATACTTGCTTTTTCTTCTTTTGTTAATGCCATATTAACACTTCCTTTCTAATAAATTCGCCACTACTAAGTAAGAAGTCGGAAATTCTTCAAACTGAGTACCAGTAAGCTAGTTGTATTATACAATAAATATACATTATATGCAAGAATATTTTCATTTTAGTAATATTTAAGGATAAAAGTGTGATATATTATTAGTAGCGCTAAATAGTCTTTATAAACTATTGATAGTATATTATTAAAAAAAAGGATGTGTTACTTAATGGAAGATAAAAAAGATTTACTTAAAAATATTTTAAAGGGTGTACTTGTAATGATTATTTTTTTTGAAAGTTATCTATTTCAGTATATTCCAATATTTTTATTTAAATTAGATGTCAAAAAGATTTCTTATTCAACTAATGTTTTACTTAATTGTTTTGCCAATTTAGTTTTAGTAGTAATTTTTAGTCTTATGTATAAAAAAGAATTATTTCAAGAATTTAAAAAGTTTAAAAGTAAGCTTTTTGATAATATAAATATTGCTTTTAATTGTTGGGTAGTTGGACTTTTTATTATGATTATTTCGAATGTTTTGATTAATATGTTTTTTAAAACAGGTGGGGCCGCAAATGAACAAGCTGTGCAAAAGATGATTTCTTCTCTTCCTTGGATAATGCTTATTAATGCCGGTATTATTGCTCCTTTTAATGAAGAAATTGTTTTTAGAAAAACCTTAAGAAATGTTTTTAAAAATAAATATGTTTTTGTCTTTTTATCATTTTTTATCTTTGGTCTTGTTCATGTTTTAGGAAGTGCCACTTCATGGGTTGATTATTTATATATTGTTCCTTATGGAGCTCTTGGTGGAGCATTCGCTTTAGCTTATTATAAGACCGATAGCGTTTTTACTTCTATGTTTATGCATATGTTTCATAATTTTTCACTGACTCTATTTTCAATTTTACTAGCTATATTTTAAATTAAAAGATGCCTTAAGTTAAGCATCTTTTTCTATTCCTCTTTTTATCTTAATATCTAAAAAGCCTATTATAAAACAAATTACTGTTTGTATTAGTAAAGTTATTAAATAGCCTTTCCAAAAATTATTTAATACAACTTTATTTAGATATATTAATGTATAAAACATATAGTTAATTACTAAGGCAAAAATATAATTGATAACTACTAAAAAATAATTTAACTTAGTATTATTTAGTAAAAAGGCATAAATAGTTAGATTAGCAAATTGACTAATTACATAACCACAAAACTCGCCACTTATATTTGTTAAGAGTAGTTCCCTTTTTAAGAGTACTGTTACTAAAGTATAAAATAAAACTAAAGCTAAGCCGGATATTGAAATAGATACAACGGCCTTTTTATAGCCATATTTTTTCATTATATAATTCGCAATAAGATAAACAACTGGTAGTAAAAATAAAGCATAAGTTAAATTAACATTAAAAATTGTAAAAGTATATTTTTTTAAAGCCTCTAAAAATATTGTCATTGTTATTAAAATAAGAGAATATAGCCAACTATCATCATAAATTTCTTCTTTTTTTGCCATGATTTCACCCTTTCTATCATTTCAATTGTATCATAATAATTTGTTTTAGAAAAGGATAAATTAACTAAAAAGAAAAAGCATATTTCTATGCTCTTGATACGTATTTACCATCACTAGTTGAAATAACAATTGTTTCATTTTCTTCAATAAATAATGGAACTCTTACTACTAAGCCTGTTTCTAATGTAGCATCTTTCATAGCATTAGTAGTTGTATTACCTTTAACAGCTGGCTCAGTATGGGTAACAACAAGTTCAACTTTATCAGGTAAGTCAAGTCCTAGTATTTCTCCATTGTAACTAGTAATATAAACTTCTAAGTTTTCTTTTAAGAACTTAGCATTTTCAGAAACAGCTTCAGCATTTAATTCTAATTGCTCATAAGTATCCATATTCATAAAATAATATACATCATTCATATTATATAAATATTGCATTAATTGCTTTTCAATATGAGCAGTTGCGACTTTAACACCAGCATTAAAAGTCTGTTCAAAGATAGCTCCTGTTCTTAAATTTTTAAGTTTAGCTTTGACAATGGCAGCTCCTTTACCAGGTTTAACATGTTGCGTATCCATTACAACATAAATGTTACCTTCATATTCAATAGTGATACCATTTTTTAAATCATTTGTACTTATCATTTTTTCACCTCTAAATTAAAAAATAAGTTTTAGCTTATTTTTACTTTTTTTCCTTATGTACTGTATGTTTTCTACATCTAGGACAGTATCTATTTAATTCAAGACGTTCTGTTGTATTTTTTACATTTCTTTGTTCTCTATAGTTTTCTTCTTTACATTCACTACATACAAGAGTTTTTAATTGTCTATTTCCTACTTTAGCCATAATATCCCTCCTTACACGCCTATAGGTATTATACCAAATTTTTTTATATTTTCAAGTAAAATAAGTGAAAAGTCACTTTTATTTTGTGTAAACTTTATTTTTTTCCATATCATTTTGAAAATAGGTAAAGGCTTCGTCTATCTCATTATTGATATCTAATAGATAATCTTCATCCGTTATTTGACTAGCATTATTCATTAATTCATATTCAAAATCGTTTAATTTTGTTAGTAAATATTGTAATGGATAGTCAAGTTCATCAATCTTATCTTGTAAAAAGTTATAGACTTTAAGATGATTTAATGACTCTTCTTTTTTTAAGTCTTTTTCAGCTTGCTTGTAACCATAATGTGTTCCCATTAAAGCAACAATGAAACTAAAAACAACAACAAATATACTTTTTTTATAAATTTTTTTATTTTCTTTCATTAATTCTTCTATTAATTCATCTTTAGTTTTGTCCTTACTAATACTTTTTTCTTCTAAAGTACTAATTTCATCATTCATCATAATATACTCCCCCTTTGAGTAGTCTTATTATACACAAATTTTTCTTTCTTAGCAAGAAAAACTTTAATTAATAGCTAATCATACATATTATGATAGACTTTACTAACTTCTTGTGTTAGACGATAGTTAACAAGGCTCATAAAAGAATTATTAGGATTGGGCCTAGAGGAATTAGGCGATGTTACTAATATAGTTACTTTAGGATTATCACTTGGATAATAGCCGGCAAAAGTAGTTGTGATAGTTTCGGTATCAATTATATTATCATTATTTGTATCAATAAAACTTTGAGAAGTTCCTGTCTTACCAGCAGGCTTTAAGCCTCTATCAATATAGCCAACTCCATAACCACCCGGTGCATTCATAACCGCAATGAATCCCTCTTTTACTCGGTTCATATATTCTTCTTTGGTATCAATTGAATTTAATATTTCTTTTTCTTTAGTGTACTCTAACTCACCTATTTCTTCAGTATTACTAGCTTTATGTACTTCTTTTAAAAGATGCAGAGCTATTCTATCTTTACCATTAGCTATAGTAGACATATATTGAAGTATTTGTAACGGAGTATATGTTTCGTACTGTCCCATAACAAAGTCTAACAAGTTACCAGCATTAACATCTTTTTTTGAGGAAACACCGGCACTTTCAAAAGGTAAATCAATACCTGTTTTAACGCCTAGTCCAAAAGAGTGATACATATTTCGGTAAGTATCAAAAGCTTTTTGATTTAGATTAAGTTTCATACCTCTTGAATATTCTTGACCATTTACCCTAATAGCTACTTTAAATTGATAAACATTACTACTTTTAGCTAAAGCAGTTATATCATTAATCGTTCCAAGGGTCTTTACCGAAGAACATTTTTCCGGTGCACCCGCTACTTTAATACATTCATCTTTAAGATATTCACCTATTTTTAATACACCAGTATTATAACCTACTAACATAGATGCCCCTTTAACAACAGAGCCTGGTGTGATGGGAGATGTTAATATACTTGTTGTATTATCAATAAATTCTCCATTTACTAATTTTCTGGAAACCATAGCTAGAATTTCCCCGGTATTTGGATCTTCAATAACAACACTTGAATGGTCAAAATAATCAGTATTAGCTTCACTTTTAGCTCTTCTAATTTGTTCATCAATTACTTTTTCTAATTCTTTTTGCAAATTTATATCAATTGATAAAACAATATCTTTACCACGACTACCCTCTTTTATTAGTTTTGTTTCATGAGAATTAACTACTTCATAAACGGGCTTTTCACCTTTCAAATAATCTTCATATTGCTTTTCAATATAACTAATACCTACTCTATCATTTAAAAAGTAACCTTTATTTAAATAGTAATCTTTTTCTTCAGCTGGAATTCCTTGTGTTGATGAGGAAACTGTTCCTAAAATAGCTTTAAAAGTATCGCCATAAGGATAAACTCTTTCCCAATCAAGCTTAGTATTAAAACCTTTTAAGTTTGCATTATTTTCGGAAATATAAGCATATTCTTTATCTGTTACATCACTTTTAATAGTCTTTTCTTCATAAGTATAACCTTTATTCATTAAGTAATATAAATAAGCTACTTCTAAATCTTCATCTGTTAATTTAGCTAGTTCTTCAGTACTAATTCTTTTTAGTTTTAATTCTTCTAAATCTCTAGTAGTCATTTTTCTTGTATTTACTTGATTAATTTCTTTTTTACTAACAAGCTTATCACATTTTTCTTTATATTTAGCATAGTAAAACTCTCTTTTCATTTGCTCATTTAATCTAGATAAATCTAAGTCTAAGTGAGGCGCAACTTCATAGGCAACTTTAAGCATATCTTTTGTTGTTGTGCCTTTTTCTTTTTTATAAGTAATTGTTTTTAATGATTTATTATCTACAATAATATTATAGTTTCTATCATAAATTCTACCTCGAGGAGTACTACTTCCTAAAGTAGTTGAGTAACTAAGTGATGATAATTTATCTTTATATACTGCCTCTTTAATAAGCATTACATCTATCATTTTAAATAAAACTAAACTAAAGACAATTAAAATAACAATTAAAAATAACGTAAATCGTTTATTAATAATTTTATCATAATCAATCTTTTTTCTACTTTTATATTTCTTCATATCAGCACCACCATTATTAGTTTATCACATATTTTAAAAGTTATTTAATATATTTTACTGAGGTGATTTTTATTTATAAAGAACTAGTAAGAAAGTATATTATTTTCTTAAAACCCCAAGATATTATAAATTATGCTAAAAAACAAAAAGTAGACTTATCTAATGATGAAGTAATGATAATTTATAAGTATTTAAAAAAGTATTATAATGAGCTTTTAGATAAAAATACAGAAAGCTTTGGCATATTAAAAAAGTCCTTACGAAGTGATTTGTATGATAAATTAGTTGAGCTATATAATTATTATAAAAACTATATTTAATTTCAAAAAAAAATGCCTGAGGGGCAGCGTACTTAACATACGATTAGCATTGAGCTACCTACCTTAGGTCTTGTAAGAATATATTATCATAATATTCCTTTAATAACAAATAATTTTAATTAAATTTCTTATTTTTAAAACTTAAGCTAATAAATCTATTATTTCTCTTTGACTTATTATGCATTTATCTAACTGTTATAATATTTAAATCTAGAAGCATTATTGAAACTAATGACAATAAATTATAGTAACTTTTACTACGTAAAAATAACTCTTGTTTGTTAAAAACTTTTAAAGAAGTTTTTGAAAAATCATCCAAATCATAATCACTAATTCCACATTCTAATAATCCTTTATTCATCATAATAGTTGCTTTTAACAGAGTATACCTATCTATTTTACTTATCTTGTAATTATTATCTCTAACATATTTTTTTAAGTTTTTTTCTTTTAAAAACATTGTCTTTTTATCAAAATTTGAAATAGTAAAAGCTTCTATACAGGGATAACTTAGTAATAATAGACCATTCATTTCACCATTTTTATTCTCAATTGAATTTCCTAATCGGCTTAATAAGTCTTTGGTAACACTTGCAGGATTAGAACTATTATCTCTATCCCAGAGAAAATATACATTAATATTTTTTATATCTATTCCATATTCTAAATATAATTTTTTATAAATTTCATTAAGATAATTCTCATCTTTTTTTATAGATGATAAATTGGAATTTTTAGCATTTATTACTATGACTCGTGAGTTCTCATTTCCTTTCATTACAAATTCATCATAATTTTTAAAATTTTGTTGATTTCTACTCTTTTCTATATAATTATAATGAAGAATTTTTTTAAATATTTGTTTTAATAAAGCAAACTCATACGATGCACCTTCTACAACAATTAATACCGAACCAATATTTCTTTTAAAATTAATCTTTAAAGACTTTGTTGTATCTAGGCACTCCATTAAACACTCCATTTAAATACATTTTTTCCGTATTTTGTGATTCTCTTGGCATTTCATCAGAGAATCTTTTTAATACAGAACCTTTTTTTGAATCAAAATAAACTGAATATATTTGGTCTGGTCTTATCAATGTATTATTTAAAATATTAGTAGAATGTGAGGTAAAAAACAATTGTGAATTTTTAGAATAATGGAAGAAATATTTTATTATGCATTCTTCCAATTCATTATGAAACCCACTACTAAATTCATCAATAATTATCATACAATCATTATTAATGGCATGTAAAAATGATGGTAGTAATTCCATAAAAGTTAAATTTCCAGTTGATTCAAACATTTCAGGAATATAAATATCGGTATCTTTCTTATTAAAAGAAATAAATTTTTTATTATCATTAGATTTTACAAAAAATTTGTTATTTACATCAAGAGTTTTTGTACCATATTCTATTTTTTGCTTATAATCAATTTTTTCTAAAAATTTGTTTATTTCATCAACCGTATTATTATTTAAGTACTCATGAACTAATAAATTTGTGCCTGAATAATTATATACAGTTCTATAGTAACAGTTAATATACACAGATTTTTTCATATATTCAAACCACTTATTTAAAACTTCATTTCCATAGAAATTAGTATCAAAATATATTCTACGTAAGAATAATAATTTATTTGAAATATCATTAAAAATCTTTTCATTACTTAAATTAAATTTTGCAGTATTTCCTAATCTTTCTAAAATTATTTGTTTATCAAGTATCAGTTTCTCTGAAACTATTTCATTAATACTTAGTTCAATTGAATAAATTATTTCTTTTTCTTCTTCTATAAATGAGTATTCAAGTTTATAAGTTGGTTTATCAGTGTAAAAACTTTTACTAGGCATCAAATCAACTTCATTATTTCCAAATAATAAATCAAGTAGTAATGTTATGCTTTTCAATATTTTCGTTTTGCCCGAAGCATTCTCACCAACAAATAAACATCCCTTAAGTAATTTGTTACTTCCAACATTTTCATTTTCTAAAAATTTATAATTAGTAGCCGAAAAATCTATTTCTGTAGGTTTAATAAATGTTGTATAATTATCCAATTTTATTTTTTTCAACATAATACCGCCTCCAATAATATTATACACATAATGTAAGAAAAATACAACATATTATAAAACAAATGTAATTTTTTTACACTTGTTTTATGATGCTTAATAGTATCAATATATTTTAGCCATTATTAATTATTTCTTATTTTTGTAAGTAATTCTTTATCAAAGATTTTATTTTTAATCATAGCAATTTCATATTTATAAGGTGGATATAGTCTATCAACGTAAGGTGTTTCTAATATTTTAGGAACATTTTCTAATTTTTCATTATAAATTATATTAATTAAAGTTTCAAAACCAATATGACCAAAACCAATATTTTCATGTCTATCTTTATGAGCACCTACTTCATTTTTACTATCGTTTATATGAATACATTTAATTTTATCAAGACCAATTAATTTATCAAAAGTTTCTAAGAAACTATCAAAATTTACGATATCATAGCCAGCATCACTTAAATGACAAGTATCTAAGCAAACGCCTAAGTGCTCTTTATCTTCTACTAATTCAATGATAGAAGCAATTTCTTCTAATTTAGAACCTACTTCTGAGCCTTTACCAGCCATAGTTTCTAGTAAAATTGTGACATTAGTATTACCTAAAATTTGATTTAGACCATTCGCAATATTTTTAATGCCATCATCAATTCCACAACCAACGTGACTTCCAGGATGTAATACTAAATTTCTAATACCTAACTCTTCACATCTAGCAAGCTCGCTTTTTAAAAAATTAATGGCAAAATTATATTTTTCTAAATTATCAGCATTTGCTAAATTGACAATATATGGTGCATGTACAATTACTTTAGAATAATCAATATTTTTCTCATTCATAATTTCTAAAGCTTGATTTGTTAAAGCATTATCTATTTTATAGCGCATAGTATTTTGCGGAGCACCTGTATAAAACATAAAAGTATTTGCTCCATAACTTAAAGCTTCCTCTAAGCTTCCTAAAAGTTGAGTATCTTTTTTAAAACCAACGTGACTTCCTATTAACAACATATTTTACTTGTCGAGTAGACATCTCGGCATTCCTCTCTTTCTAATTGTATTTTATTCATTGTGAGAAGTTTGTCTGACGCCCCTC
>CANQIL010000001.1 GCA_947624045.1 uncultured Bacilli bacterium | reverse complement strand
AAATATCAAAAAACTCTAGTAATGATAAGGACAATAGTGATAAAAATAACGAGGTGTCATTATGCACAAGGAACGTGCCCAGCTTTAATAGCTCCAGCAAGCCCAATTTTTGTTCTTTCACTCGTTCTTTCTATTTCATTTTGACTAACTGAAGTAAGTAATCTAGCAACTAATTTACCATTAGCATTTGTAGTATTAATATCATCATTTGCACAATCAAGATATGCAGAATTTTCTTCTAAAAATTTCATAATATGTTCCATATCATAAACACTTCTTGTTAATCTATCTAACTTTAATACAACAATCGTATTACATTTTTTATCTTTAATATCTTGTAATAATTCATCAAATGCAGGTCGTTTATTACCTGTTTTAGCACTTATTCCAGCATCTTCATATACTTTATACACTTCATAACCTTTAAACTCACACATAGCCCTTAAACGCTTTTCTTGTTCTGGTAAACTAAAACCTTCTCGTGCTTGATCTTCTGTACTAACACGAATGTATATTCCTGCAATCTTTTTTACATCATCATACAATTTAAATCATCTCCTTTTTCTTATTTTCAAAAAAAGAGAAGTAAAGGTACTACTAACTAATACTTTTACTTCTCGTAAGTCTTTTTAAATCATTTACATAATACAACAAAATTTTCATTTTGTCTATGTCTTGTTCGTGGTATAAAGTATTAGTTCATAGTCTTAATATAGTTTTCAAGTTCTGATATTTTAATCTTTTTACTTAAGTTATTGATATAGATTTCATTAGAATAATTAAAGGCAAGAAATATATTGTTATTAATGATTATTCTATGAGGTTCGATATAAGATAAGTTCGTTTCTTGTACCAAATGACACACTATTTCCATCACTAGTATCTAATGTATAAACATATTCTGCACCAGTCTTTAATATAAATCGAACAACATTTAGATTTTCATTCCCATTTTCATCTTTTTCCCCAACAACAATTCTACCAACTATATTCTCAAATGTTTCTCTATCAAACTCGGTTATTGTTTCAGGTTCTTTAAATATTTCCTCTATTTCTTTTAGTTTAGAAGATATTGTTTTATTCTCTTTATCTAATAATTCATAATTTTGAATATTTTTATCAATAGACTGTAATCTCTCACTTATTTCTTTCTCTTTTAAAATATAAGCATTTTTATTTGTATAATCATCTAGTTTCATATCAATCAAATTTGATAAACGTTTTTGAAGTAAATTTTGTTCTTTTTTTAATTTTTCAATTTGTTTTTTATAATCATTTTCTGTTATAGTATCTTTTATTGCATTTAATAATTTTTCTTTGGTTTTATGTTTATTTTTTACAATAAAGTTATATATTTGAATAAACATATCTTCCAAATATTCTTCTCTTAAAGAAATAGCATTACAATCTTGTTTGTCTGTTCTTTCCCAACATTTCCAATATATTCTTGTGTATTTTCTACTTCTCATACGCCTTACAAAATTATGTCCACAAAGTCCACAAACTATTTTTTTACTAAAAGGGTAATGCATCGCATGAACGCTATTATGTCCATAGTCTCCTTTGGAATTTCTTTCTTTAACTATCTCTTGGGCTGTACTCCAAACTTCTCTTGTAATAATAGGTTCGTGATGGTCTTTAACATAATATTTTTCTCTTTCTCCATAGTTTTTAATTGTTTTATGAGTTAATGGATCAACACTATAAGATTTTTGATTTACTAAATCTCCTACATATTTCTCATTAAGAATAATGTGTTGAACAGTTGTACCTAACCATTTCTTATTAGTGTATGTTGGAATTTCTAACTCATTTAATTTTTTAGCAATAGATTTATAACCAAGACCAGAAATATACCAATTAAATATTTGTCTAACAACTTCGGCTTGTTCTTCTACAATTTCTATCGTTCCTTTTTCTTTACCTCGTTTATAACCATAGCAACAACAATTTCCAATCAATTCTCCTCGTTTCATTTTAGCTCTTAAACCTATTTTAACATTTTGAGAAATAGATTCACTTTCTGCTTGAGCAAAAGCACTATAAAATGTTAAAAACATTTCGCTATCTAAATCTAATGTATGGATATTTTCTTTTTCAAAAAATACATCTACATTATGCTCTCGAAGTAATCTAACATACTTTAATGTATCAACAACATTTCTAGCAAATCTTGATATAGATTTAGTGATAATAATATCAATTTTGTTGCTTGTTGCATCCTCAATCATTCGTTTAAATTCTGTTCTGTTTTTTACTTGTGTACCACTAATACCCTCATCAGCATATATTCCTACAAATTCCCATTCAGGAATAGATTTTATATAATCAGAGTAATATTTAATTTGTGATGAATAACTTGTTTGTTGTTCTTCTAAATCTGTACTTACTCGACAGTAAGCACAAACTTTCTTAATACTTCTATTTATGGAAGTTTTATTATTAGTGTTGAGATTAGCTGCAATAACCTCAACTTGTGCCATTTAATACCTCACTTTCTTTTTTTAGATTTACGAACTGCAGTCGTGTTCTTAATTAATATTATATAATATTTTTTACTAATTCTGTATCTTTTAATAGAAACTTTTTATTTTTTCTTTAAGTATGAAAAATTGTTTTTCTGTTATTAATTCTAATTTTAATAGTTTAGATAAAATTGATATATTAATTGTTTCATCAATAATGTTATCTATTTCTAATTGCGTTAAGTTTTTTTCTTTTATATCATCTTCTTTCATATCCAAATTTCCCCCTTTCGTTAAATTTTTAATAATAATTCATCGCTAATCTCATTCCTTTCCACTATAATAATTAACAAACAATACAATTCACTAAAACAAGTAATTCATAAACACTAAAAAAACTTGTATCTCTACAAGCCTAAAAAAGACAATAATATCCCTATGGAGAATTATATTCCCCTTTAGTAATAGTTTAAGCTATAACATATATATTTTTAATTTTTATTTGTTCTTTGAAATATGTTATAGTTCAAACTTGTATTCATCTTATATTTTATAAGATAGGTTCTGATGTAAGCCTTAATATCTTACCGAGCCTCTTATAACTAGTGTTTGTAAAACTCTCTAGTTAAGTGTTATTGTGTACATTCCGTTTGAGTATTCCTTATATATTAGATATTTTAATTCCTCTAATATTTTAAGGCTTTTCCTCAAGCCCTTATTCTTGATGTTAATTACTTGTTGTATCTCTCCGACATTTATATCTGTTAGAATTTTATCAAACCCTTTGGTATAAATGTATGAGTAGATCAACTTTGTTTCTTTTGGAATTCTTTTATCTTTCCAAATCTCTTGTGGTACTTCTAGGTGTCTTAACCTCATTCATAGCATTCCTCCTTTCTAATCTTGATGAGTTTTACATCAAAACTATCATTAGTCTAACATTATATTTTGAGCTTGTCAACACCATAAATACTATTTTGTTGATTTTTACAGCAATATATGTTATACTTGTTTTAACAAACGAAAAAGAGGTGTATAAAAATGTTAAAGAAAAATACTACTGAACTCGGTAAAACCATAAGTGAAGCAAGAGAAAAAGTAGGTATTTCACAAAGAGAACTTGCAAGACAAGCAAATATGGATTGTGCCGAAGTATCTCGTATAGAAGCTGGTAAAAGATTAAAACCAAATGTTTTATATTTAAAAGGGATTGCTGAAACTTTAAATTTAAGTATGGTAGATTTAATGAAATTAGCAGGATACAATGATATAGATATAAATTGGGGACAAGATTTTAGTGATAGAAGATCTACTGCTGACTATCAAAAACAAATACAAAGTTATGAACAATTTTATTTTGATATTTTAGAAGAACTAGAAAATAGAAGAAAAATAGATTTTGCAATTAAAGGTGGTATTGCTGATATAATTGATAAAATAGAGTTATCTAAAATTGAAAACAAAGAAATATCAAATGATGAAATATTAGAAAGATTAAAAGAGTTGATTCCAATGATAAGACCAAATTTGGAAAAATTTGATAAATCAAAATATCCATCATTTGATAAAGGAGTATTTCCTAGAAAAGAATTAAAATAAAACGTTAAGTATAATTCTATATATAGATAAGAAAGAATAAAATTACGAACACGTTTTGCTTTTACCAGTAGTAAAAGTGAAAGTGGGAAAAGTAATTTTATTCATCCATACTTTTGCAATAGCAAAAGAAAAAATAATCTTTTTGCCTTTTCGTAAGATTAGGCATTAAGATTATTTTTATATAAAAGATACGCACTGCAAATTGATTATTTATTTAGTTCAATAATGCGTATCTTTTCTTTTTATGAAACGAAAGTGAAATAAAAAGGCAACAATGCCACTTACGATAGTTTGTGGTATGTTGCTTAAATGGGGTTTCAAAAGGGGTTTATCCCTTTGCCCACGGTTATTGGCTCTGCCAATAGCGTAGTGGGTTACCTAGTTGTCTAAAACTAGGTTTATCGCCGAAATTCATTAGTTACAAAGTTTCTTTTGAATTTCGGTACTTTTAAAAATTAAAATCTAAATAAACATAGTTTGACATATCATAAGATAAATTATTATCAATCATATCTTTAGAAATTTTACAAACTTTAGATATTCTTTCTCTATTTACCAAAGGATCAATATACCTTACTTTTGCTCCATGATGAACATAATAAACATTTTTTGGTTGCTCGTTAGAACTTTTTACTTTTTTTGCATTTTTCCAAATATTAAAGACATCAGAATATTTTGAATTATCAATAATTTTTATTATATCTTCTTCTTTTAATGTATATAAATCCTTTTTATCGATAATTTTTTCATCATTTAATTTCTTAATGATATCTGCCAAGAATTGCATTGAATATCGTGTTCTATCTTCACGATATATAATGGATAGTTCACTTGTAAATTTTACAAATTTTCTAGCAATCCTTTTTGTTTTAAAACCTAGTTCTTCAATACCATTTTCATCTTCTTGAATTTCAATATCCGAATAAACTTCTTTTATATCTTCTATATTTGATTTATTGTATGTTAATAATGCATTAGATAAAGAATACTCAAGTCTATCAGCTGATAATTGTGGTGTATCATTGTCCGCTATTGGATATTTGTGATAGTCATCAACTTCATTTAATTTAATATTATCTCTTTCTAATAAAGCCATAATTTCTTTTGAATTGGAAATAATCTCATTAGTAAGATCTTCTGTAGATTCTTGAGACATGTAATCTCCATTTAAAAAATCTACGCAGTGTTTAAATACAGGTGTTGCTATATCATGAAATAAACCCGATAATGTTTGCTTTTTATCATGTGTAAAATGCCAAATTATTAAAGCGACTGCTATAGAGTGATCTAAACTTGAGAAAAAATAACTACTTTCAAATAAATCACTATATATAGTTCCACAAGTAATGCTTATATATTGTTGATTAAGCAATTCAGGAGTATTTATATAATCTAATAGCCATTCTGGAAAATTTGGCTCTAATATTTCAAAATACTCAATTGTTCTTTTATTAACTTTATCTAAATAATTCATATTTTACCTCCCAATTATAACTTAATAATCATTTACTTCTTCTTGATATAGTTTTATCCAACCCATATCTAACCAAAATTTAACTTCATCATAAGATGATACTTCTTCGCTAGGCATATTCAAAATAAATATTTCAATATTTTTATGATGAATTAAATTTAAAATAACAACATAAGTTAGTTCTGCTATTGCACTTGCACCAATATAGCCTTTAATACCATTCTTTTCTTCATTCATTAAGAAGAAAACATCTGTATTTTCCAAAGCAGTATAGAAATCTCTATAAACTGTTGGCAATTCTACTACATAATTATCTTGATGAATCAATTTAGGATAATCTAAAATCACATAATCTTTATTTTTAAAATGTTCTAACCAATAATTAACTTTATTTTGTAGTTTGCTACTACCTGAAATAACTACTTTCTTCATTTTTTCTCTCCAATCTGCAAATATCAATTACATTATAACAAATTTTTACATATTTTAATATGTGTTTTATAAACTTATCTCAAAATCATCTTTATCTGTTTCTTTATATGATTTTTTGGTAGTCTTTAAATAACTAGGTACTTTTGCATAATCAAATAACTCATCTTCTTTTGTTGTTTCTTTAGAAATATCATATACATCATTAGAATCAAAATCTTTATTATCATAATAGTCCTTAATTTCGCTTGTAGTACGTTCTTTTGCCCTATAATTACCAATCTGTAATAATTCTCTAAAAAAGTGCTTAATCGCCTCAAAAATAGCCTTTATATAATTTTTTAGATTATTATTTTCTTTGATTAAGTTTTGATTTCTAGTTGTAAGTGCCTTTACTTCACGTTGTAGGTTAGCATTTTCTCTTTCTAATGTTTGATGACTTTTAGTGAATGTTTCTACTTCATTAAAAAGTTGTTCCATTTTAGGTTGAATTTCCATAACTTTTTTGGTTTCATATATTACTTTGTACATACTGTCAAAAGTAACTTTTCTCACCTTTAAATAATCTTTATCAATTAAAGTATTTTTGGTAGTTTTCATTTTTTCTTCAAAATCATTTACAGCATTATCTAAATCTTTATTGATAGTAGTAATTTTATCTTCAAAATACCTAGCTGTTTTCTTAAATTCTTTAATTTTTACATGTTTTCTATCACTACCTTTAATACCTCTTTCTAAATCATAACCCTTACTAACTAATCGAGCATGATACTTATCTTGTAATTCTGATAAATGTATTTTATCTTTGATGTATTGTTTTTTAGAAATAGTACACCTTTCTGTATTTGTTCGTTTATCATACTTTTTAATAAGTGGAACAACAACACAGTGAATATGTGGCGTTTTTTCATCTAAATGAACAGTTGCGTGTAATACTTGTTCTTTTTTGTAACCTAAATCATTATAAACAAATTCCATACAAGTGTCAGCCCATTCTTTAATATCATCCCTTGTCATATTTTTAAAAAATTCATTTGTAGCAGTAAATAATAATTCATCAGCAACAACATTATTTGATTTATCTAACATTTGTTTAAATGTCTTTTTTCTATCTTCTCTTTCAGTTTTCATTCTTTCTTCGTGTTCTTTTCTATAATCTTTTACTATATTATAAAACCCCTTAACATATTTATCTGATAAGGGGACTAGTTCTATATTATCTTTACTTCTTTCTATATCTATATCTGGATTAGAATTATAAGCCTTTTTTTCTCTTTTATTGTGTGATCCAATTTGTGCTAAATCATTTATAGTCATAATTGGCTCACTTCTAAATATTGCATAGTTTAAATTCATATATCAAACCTCCCATCTTTAAATTTACAAAAAGCAAAAAAAGATATGCTTTTATACATATCTCTGCAACTTTCTCAAATACTAATAATTTTAAATTCCTAATAAAATTTTTAAATATTTATATCAATAATTTTAAGAACACAACTGATTTTAATTATTTTATTACTGATACTATTATTTTTAAGTTTTCCATTTCTACATATTCATTATTTATTGATTTTAATTCAATATTATAATCATCAATAATTCCTTTAAAATAAAGTAAATCATATATTTTTTTATTGTGTGTCATTTGGTATACGCTAGATTTGTCTTATCAATTTTACGAATACTACCATTGATAAATGTTGGAGTAGTATTACAAAAATCGCAAATAATCTCAATTCTTTTCTTTAAAGATTCTTCCATATCAATTTCTTTTTTGATTACATTTACCATAGACACCAACCTTTCCGACTATGATTTTTTCTAACAAAAGAAAAAACCAATCTTTCGATTGATTCCTATATCAAAAGTTCGAATAGTTCGAATAGATTTCTAAAGTGGTGGAGATGAGGAGAATCGAACTCCTGTCCGAAAATGCCGCTACAAAAACCTCTACAAGTTTAGTTAACTAAATATTCTCATATACTCTTCAAGTAGTTAACGACAAAAAGAATATACTAGTCTAAAATTTCTTTCTACCTTCTAGACAAAAGATAGACATAATCTAGTAAAATGAGCTCTTCAAAATTCCCTAGATAAAAATAATGAAAAGCGCAGGCCTATATTATTGATTAGGCAAATGCTACAGCTTGGTTTCCACCAAACATGTTAGCAACTGCATTTTTAATTTTGTTTGCGTTTATTTTTTGTGTTCGTAACGTGAACATTCGACTTGCCATCCTTGCTCTAACATTCCCGTCGAAACCATTACATCCCCGTACACCTAGATTATACCACATAAAAGAAGTTTTGAAAACACCTTATTTGATACAAATTTTACCAAAAAGTAAAAAGTAAAAAAAGTAACTAATAATTCTTCAAATTTTTAGCTACCTCTTTTTTCAAATCTCTTTCTTTTAGCGTATCTCTTTTATCATAATTTTTCTTACCACGACAAATACCAATCAATATCTTAAAATTCTTACCCTTAAAATATCCTTTCAAAGGCACAATCGTAAGCCCCTTTACCTCCAAAGACTCCTTTATTTTCTTTATCTCCTTTTTATGAAGCAGCAACTTTCTACTTCTTGTTTCTTCATGATTAAAAATATTACCCTCTTTATATTCTCCAATAAACATATTCAATAAAAAGATCTCATCATTTTTAATCACACCATAGCAATCTCTAAAATTACAGCTTCCTTTTCTTACTGCCTTTATTTCCGTACCGGTCAAAGCAATACCAGCTTCTATTTCTTCCAAGACAAAATAATCATGCCTAGCTTTTCTATTAACAATTTCCACCTCTATCACCTTCTCTATTCATAAGTAACACCCCAAACTAATTCATTATAACGCTCACTAACAATCTGCTTATAATATCCATACAAATATTCATAATTAGGAAGCAGTGAAGCATTTAACATCGGATATGGATAAACCTTAAAATCCCTCTTCCTACTATAACTACTCTTCGTATAAATAAGCTCCGCCTTTGGATTAATAACAGTATTAGTAACCACGCCATCTACATCAACATATTTTTTTAAAGTAACCTCCATCATCAAACCCGTAAGCCTCTCATTTCCCTGCTGGTCTGAAATAAAATTACCCAACGAATAAATAACAAAAGTCCTACCATTATTAATATATTCCACCGCCTCAACAACATGCGGATGAGCGCCTATTATTAAGTCAACCCCTAAACTGCTCAAATAATTAGCAATCTCCGTCTGCGTATTAGAAACTCCTAAAGAATACTCATCGCCCCAATGCATTGCCACTATAACAAAATCAACCTTATCCCTAACTTTAGCTATATCATTTGCAGCTTTCTCATTAGAATAGACATTATTCAAATACTCCTTACCAACAGGCGTTTCCAAACCATTTGTCCACGTCGTATAAGACAAAAAAGCATACGTAATATTATTCTTTATATAAATAACCGGCGTATCTCTTTCCTCTTGAGATAACCATTGCCCACTATAAGCAATATTATTCTTAGTCTTCCAATAATTAACTGAATTGATAACTCCCTGTTCACCTTTATCCATTGTATGATTAGTAGCAAGTGACACCATATTAAATCCAGCATCTAAAAAAGCATCTCCTACAGCTTGAGGTGAATTAAAACGCGGATAATTCGAATATCCAAGTTCTTCCCCACCTAAGATAGTTTCTTGATTATAATAAGCTAAATCATACCTAGACGAAATAGGCTTAATATATTCAAGCATCGGCATAAAATTATAAGTCCCATCAGCTTGCTTAGCATCTTCATAAAGAGAACTATGTATCAAGGCATCTCCTACCATAAAAAGTCCTGCAGTATATTCCTGTGGTTTCTTTTCTTCTTCCACTTTAGGCTCAGTTTTCCGAACAGGCTCCCTCTTATTTTCAACAACCGCATCTTTTTTGATAGTATTATTAAAGTAAAAATAAGCCCCCGCCCCTCCGATAGCAGCAACCACCAAAATAATTAAAAATATTTTAATACCTTTTCTTAATCTTTTCCTTTTTACTCTCTTAATACTATCATCACTCATACTTAAACCTTCTTTACCACTTCAAAATCAATTATCTTTTCTTCTTTCGAAGCCCTTACAACCTTAACCAGCACTCTTTCTCCAATAGCATATTTTACATGACTTCTCTCACCCGTCAATGTCATATGCTCCTCATCAAAATGGAAAAAGTCATTCATATCTCTTAAAGGCACCAACCCCTCAATTAAATTATCAAGTTCCACAAACATACCAAAGCTTGTTACTGAAGAAATCATACCCTCAAATTCTTCTCCAATATGCTTCTCCATATATTCAGCCATCTTCATATCATCAACTTCTCTTTCACAATCAACTGATGCTCTTTCTCTAGCTGAGGAATGCTCCGCAATATAAACAAGCTTTTCTTCCCACTTATGTATAGTACCCATATCCATTTTACCGTCAAACAAATATGTATGTAATAATCTATGAACAGTCGTATCCGGATATCTTCTAATTGGTGAAGTAAAATGCGTATAACAATTACTAGCTAGACCATAATGCCCCAAATTTTCCGGCTTATAAACTGCCTTTTGCATACTTCTTAATAACAAACTAGATAAAATTTTAAATTCTTTTTTATCCCTCAAAAATTTAAGTAATCTCTGCATTGTAGTCGGCTTAGTATCTTTAATATCACCTGGAATTTGATAACCCAAACTACCAATAAACCCTAAAAAGCTCCGTATTTTTTCTTCTTTAGGTACTTCATGAACACGATAAATAAAAGGCAAATTCATAAAATAAATATGTGTTGCGACACACTCATTAGCCGCAATCATAAAGTCTTCAATTAAATTTTCACCCAAACTTCTCTCTCTTAAGACTACCTCAGTCGGCACACCATTTTCATCTACCAATATCTTCGCTTCATCAACTTCAAAGTCTATATAACCCCTTTTTACCTTGGCTTTTCTTAAAATTTGCGCCAACTCTTCCATTAAATTTAAACTCTTAACAAAAGGCTCATACCCCAAAGGAGTAACTTTATCTACCAAAATACTATTAACTTTTTTATAAGTCATTTGTATTCTCGACCTTATAACACTAGGAAAAATTTCATAATTTAATTGCTTACCAGCTCCATCAAACTCCATAACACAAGAAATAGCCAGTCTATCAACATTTGGATTCAAAGAACAAATTCCATTTGAAAGTTCATGAGGCAACATCGGAATAACTCTATCTACTAAATAAACACTTGTTCCTCTTTCCATTGCCTCGTTATCTAAAGGACTACCCTCTTTTACATAATAGCTTACATCAGCAATATGTACCCCCAACTCATAATGTCCATTAGGTAACTTCTTTATTGAAATCGCATCATCTATATCTTTAGTATCATCACCATCAATTGTAAAAATCTCTTCTCCGCGCAAATCTCTTCTACCAACTAAATCTTCGCTTCCAACCTTCATAGGTATTTCTTTAACTTCTTCTTTTACATCTTCTGGAAAATCAACATTAATGTTATATTTATAAACTATTGATAAAATATCTACACCTGGGTCGTTCTTATGACCAATTATCTCTACAATCTGCCCTTCATATTTTAAATTATTTATTCTCTTACCTAACTCCACCACAACTTTATGGCCATCTACCGCATTCAAAGTCTTATCTTTAGGAATAACTATTTCTAATTTTACTTTCGCATCATCTAATTTAATATGTCCAATTCCCTTTTTATCAAAAGACACTTCACCTATATATCTATGTACCTGTCTTTTTATAATTTTTAAAACTCTACCCTCTAATCTATCTAAATTCATTTTACTAGTTATCTCTATTAAAACAATATCATCATGGATAGCACCGTTCATATTATCTTGAGAAATATAAACATCATCTTCCATATTTTCAATTTCCACAAAACCAAAGCCCTTTTTATTAGCTCGCATAAGTCCTTTTCGCAAATGGCTATTTTCCAATAACAAATATTTATCCTTATTAGAGTGATATATTACAACCTCTTCTTCTAATTCTTTTAATGTATTAACCAGCTCTATCGTTTTCTTTACATCTTTTATCCCTAACTTATCTTGTAATTCATAAACATCTAAAGCTCTATCACTATTTTTTAATACATTTATAATATCATCTTTCACTAGTATCACCTTCTATCCTCTATTATACGTTATTTTAAACCTAATAACTAGCCCCTTTTTTCCATTGCACTATGCAATTTCCATAAAAAGAAAAAGGACCTAAGTCCTATAAAAACATTGCTACCAAACAAATTCCAAAAAAGGCAAGTCCTAAAAGTAATGTAATTCTACTAATAACAAGTTCTGAGCCTCTTTCTTTACGTTTAGCAAACAATTCAGCTCCGCCCCCTCCAATAATTTGGGCTCCACCTTCTGATTTAGAACTTTGTAATAATACAATAATTATTAATAATATTGATATAATTAACAATGCTGTTTCCAAACAAATCCCTCCAAATAACACCAATATATTATCATATTTTCTAAGTTAACGCAACTTTTTTCAAGTTAATATTAGCCTATCCCTTTAATATTTCTTCTTCTATTCTCATTAATTGATTATACTTACAAATTCTATCTGTTCTAGACATAGACCCCGTCTTTATCTGACCCAAGTCAAGCCCCACAGCTAAGTCGGCAATTGTTGTATCTTCTGTTTCACCACTTCTATGAGAAATAATTGTTTTATACCCATGACTCTTAGCAAGCTCAATAGTTTCAAGTGTTTCTGTAATTGTTCCAATTTGATTTACTTTTAATAAAATTGCATTACCGGCCTTTTTATCAATTCCCATTTGTAAGCATTTCTTATTAGTAACAAACATATCATCGCCTACTAGTTGTATTTTATCACCTAAAAGCTCTGTTATTTTACTAAAGCCCTCCCAATCATTTTCATCAACAGGGTCTTCTATAGAAATTATCGGATAAGTATTAACTAATTCTTGATAAAAATTAATTAACTCATCTGTTGTAAGCTCTTTTCCGTCCACATGATAAACTCCATCTTTATAAAATTCTGAAGCTGCTACATCTATCGCAATTTTTACATCTACTCCTGGCTCATAACCAGCTTTTTTAATAGCTTCCATAATTAATTCAAAGCCCTCTTTATTAGAATTCAAATTAGGTGCAAAACCACCTTCATCACCAACTCCTGTAAAGTAGCCCTTTTCATTTAAAACTTTTTTCAAACTATGAAAAACTTCTGCTCCTACTCTTACTCTTTCATGCATTGTATCTCTTTGAGGAACTATCATATATTCTTGAAAATCCAAATTATTATCCGCATGAGCTCCTCCATTAATTATATTCATCATTGCAACAGGCAACCTCTTACCATCACCAACATACTGATAAAGTTCAAGTCCCTCATTTAAAGCACTTGCTTTTAAAGCAGCCATACTAACACCTAATATGGCATTAGCTCCTAACCTAGACTTAGTTTCCGTACCATCAAGCTCTATCATTTTTCTATCAATTTCCTCTTGTAAATGAACATCCATTCCAACAACTGCTTCTCTTAAAACCGTATTAACATTATTAACAGCTTTCAAGACACCTTTTCCATTATAGCGCTCTTCACCATCACGCATTTCCAAAGCTTCTCTTTCCCCCGTAGAAGCTCCACTAGGTACAATTGCTCTACCTCTAACACCATTTTCTAATATTACATCAACCTCTACTGTTGGATTTCCTCTTGAGTCTAAAACTTCTCTTCCTATTACATTTGCTATTTTCATTATTTTTCCTCCTCTTTTTCCATTAATTCTTTAACATAGCCCTTAAATTCACTACCTCGAACCTCACATTCCTTATATTGGTCCCATGAAGCCGAAGCTGGACTTAATAAAACAACATCTTCCGGGCGGGCTAACTCAACACACTTTCCAAAACCATCTTTTAAAAACTCATAACTATAAGTCGGTATTCCAAGTGTGCTTCCATATTCTAAGACCCTACCTCGACACTGTCCTATCGCGACAATTGCTTTTACATTTTTCATAAATGAAGTAAGTTCATTAAAATCTTGTCCTCTTTCTAAGCCCCCTAAAATTAAAATTATAGGTTTTTTAAATGAACTAAGAGCTATTTGTGTACACTTAATATTAGTAGCTTCGGTATCATTATAATATTTTACCCCCAAAACTTCACCAACATACTCCAGCCTATGTTCAACCCCCTTAAAATTACTAATAACTTTTCTAATAATTTCATTAGTTACATCAAACTCTTTAACAGCCATAATACTAGCCATACAATTTTCTAAATTATGTTTACCTACTATTAAAATATCACTTATATCTATAACCTTTTCCCCATAGTAATAAATTGCCTCTTTATCAACATAACAACCATTTATTTCCTTACTACTTGAAAAGTACTTAACTGTTGACTTTATATCTTTACAAACATCTAATACATCTTCATTTTCTAAGTTAAGTATCGCTACATCTTTACTAGTTTGATTCTTAAATAGTTTTGCTTTTACTTTTTTATAGTTTTCATAATTTTTAAAGAAGTCAATATGTGCTTCACTTAGATTAGTCATAACTCCTACACAAGGATTAAATTCTTTTAAGTTTTCTAGTTGTTGACAAGATACTTCCATCACTAAAATACTATCTTCTTTAACTTTATCTAAAATGCTACATAATGGAAAGCCTATATTTCCTACTAAAAAGACTCTTTCTCCATAAGCTTCTTTCATTATTTCATAAGTCAAAGTCGTTGTTGTTGTCTTACCATTTGTACCTGTAATTCCAATTATTTTTACTCCTTTAGGTAGTAATCGATAAGCAACTTCCACTTCATTTAAAACTTCTATATCTAATTCATGTGCTCTTTTTACGTATTTATGGTCTATTGGTACTCCTGGGTTTTTTACTAAATAATCAAAACTTTCATCTAACAAATCATCTGGATGCTCTCCTAATATTAGTTCTACCCCTAGCTTTTCTAACTCTTCAATTTTTTCTGCTTCTAATTCTTCTTTCTTTTTACTATCGTTTAAAACAACGGTATTTCCTCTTTTAGAAAGTAAAACTGCTGCTTGATAACCACTTCTAGCAAGTCCTAATATTAAAATCTTTTTGTTTTCAAACATAACATATCCTCCAATTAAAGTATACTATAATTTTAAGAATTTAACTATTATTTTCTTTTCTTTTATTGAAAGTATTTTACTTAGTATGCTATAATTGACTTAGTAAATATAAAGAAAGCGGGTCATTTTATGAAGATGGTAACATTAAGTCCTGATCAATTTGATAATTATGCTAGTGCTCATCGTTATAGAAGTTATTTTCAAAGTTCCTCTTATGGTAATTTAATGGCTAAGTTTGGTTACAACACCCACTATTTAGGAATTATTAATGACCAAAACAAGTTAATTGGAGCTTCACTACTTCTTTATAAAACCGCTTTTATGAATAAAAAAATGGCCTATGCTCCTAGAGGCATTCTTTATAATTATGAAAATGCCGAATCTTTAAATGAAATGGCGGAAAAATTAAAAGAAGTCTTAGGTAAACAAGGCTTTATGCTTTTAAGAATAGACCCTTATATCCCTTTAACAGTAAGAGATAACACTGGTACTATTATGAATTTTAATAATAAAGGTAACGCTATTATTGATAATTTAAAAAAAGCTGGCTTTTCTTACAAAGGCAAAACTCTTTTCTTTGAAACCGAAAAACCTCGTTGGGAAGCTTTAATAGTATTAAATAGAGATGTAAGAGAAATATTTTCTAAGTTTGATAAACGTACTAGAAATAAAATTAGAAAAGCTACTAATAGCGGTGTAGAAGTTTTTAAAGATGACAGTTATAATGTCGATAAATTATATGAATTTGTTGGTAAAAAAGAAAAAAAGCCTCTTTCATATTTTAAATCTATTATTAATGACTTTGCCGGTAATGTAGAAATATATTATGCTAAAATAAATACTGAGGCTTTTGTTATCAATAGTCGTCGTACTTATGAAAAAGAAATGGAAGACAATGATATCTTAGCTTCTAAAGTTCAAGATGTTACTCTAGATGAAAAAGAAAGAGATAACTTTTTAAATAAAAAAATGGAGTCTGACAAATTAATGACTTCTTACAAAAATAGCTTAGTAACTTCAACTGAGTTATTAAAAAATAATCCCGACGGTATCATTATAGCGGGCGCTATGGTTATTACTTATGATAATGCTGCTTACATTATTACTGAGGGTATCAATGAAGAATATGGTTACTTAAATGCTAATTATTTGATTAAATGGCGTATGATTAACGATTATAGTGATAAAGGCTTTAAGTATTTAAACTTAAATGGTGTCGTTGGAGAGTTTGAAAAAGATAATGAATATCGTGGTCTAAATGAAAGTAAGTTAGGTTTTAATTCTACTATTACTGAATATATTGGCGAGTTTGATATTGTTTTAAATAAATTTAGTTACAACTTATTTGAAAAGTTTAATAAGAAAAAATAATTTAAGGAGCAATATAAATTTAATTGTTCCTTATTTTTTTGTCAATTTTTTTTTAGCTTATATTTTATTTAATGACTTTGAAAAACATTTTTTATAATTAAAAAAGCACAAAAAAGACTGAATCAACAAGTACTCAGTCTTTTAGTTTACTTTTAAATTATCCAAGAATTTCAGTAACGTTACCAGCACCAACAGTACGTCCACCCTCACGGATAGAGAACTTAGTACCTTGTTCAAGAGCAATTGGATGGATTAATTCAACTGTCATATCAACGTTATCTCCTGGCATTACCATTTCAGTTCCTTCTGGTAGAGTAATAACCCCTGTTACATCAGTAGTTCTGAAATAGAATTGAGGACGATAGTTGTTGAAGAATGGAGTATGACGTCCACCTTCTTCTTTACTTAGAACGTATACTGTAGCTTTAAATTTATTATGAGGTGTAACACTTCCTGGTTTAGCAAGAACTTGTCCACGTTCAACTTCTTCACGAGCAATACCACGTAATAATACACCAGCATTGTCTCCTGCTTCAGCATAATCTAATTGTTTACGGAACATTTCAATACCAGTAACAACTGTCTTCTTAGTTTCTTTAATACCAACGATTTCAACTTCATCATTTAATTTTAATTGTCCACGTTCAACACGTCCAGTAACAACTGTACCACGACCAGTGATTGTGAATACATCTTCAATACTCATTAAGAAAGGTTTATCATTATCTCTTTCTGGAGTTGGAATCCAAGTATCAACAGCATCCATTAATTCATTAATCTTATCAGTCCATGCAGGATCACCTTCAAGAGCCTTTAAAGCAGAACCACGGATAATTGGAGTATTATCTCCATCATAATCATATTCAGTTAATAAATCACGAATTTCCATTTCTACTAAATCAAGTAATTCTGGATCATCAACCATATCACACTTATTCATAAATACTACCATTTTAGGTACTCCAACTTGACGAGCAAGTAAGATGTGTTCACGAGTTTGTGCCATAGGTCCATCAGTAGCAGCAATAACTAAGATTGCTCCATCCATTTGAGCTGCACCAGTAATCATGTTTTTAACATAATCAGCATGTCCAGGGCAGTCTACGTGTGCATAATGTCTTTTATCAGTACTGTACTCAACGTGAGCAGTATTGATAGTAATACCACGTTCTCTTTCTTCTGGTGCCTTATCAATATTAGCGAAATCAACAGCTTCATTACCATTTTTTCCAGCTAATACTTTTGTAATAGCAGCAGTTAAAGTAGTTTTACCATGATCTACGTGTCCAATTGTACCAATGTTAACATGTGGTTTTGAACGATCAAATTTTTGTTTTGCCATATTATTAATTTCCTCCTTTTTCATTTACAAATTATATTTTATCTAATAATTGAAAGTTTTTCAACTATTTTGATACTATTTTTAATTAATTTCCACTCTTTTTAATAATTTCTTCAGCAATATTTTTTGGAACCTCTTCATAATGGTCAAAGAACATTACGAAAGTTGCTCTACCTTGCGTATTTGAACGAAGGTTAGTTGCATATCCAAACATTTCTGAAAGTGGAACCATTGCACTAAGTTTTACTGCATTACCTACAGATTCTTGACCAAGTGGCTTACCACGACGAGAAGTTAAATCTCCCATTACATTACCAAAATATTCATCTGGTGTAGTAACATCAACTTTCATTATAGGTTCAAGTAAAACTGGCATACACTTATTCTTAGCCTCTTTTAAAGCGAAGCTAGCAGCAATCTTAAATGCCATTTCGTTAGAGTCTACATCATGATAACTACCATCAAATAATGTAGCCTTAACATCTATCATCGGATATCCAGCAAGTACACCTGTTTGTAAAGCTTCTTGTAATCCCTTATCAACAACTGGTATATATTCACGAGGAACAACACCACCAACGATTTGGTCAACAAACTCATAACCTTTATCAGGATTTGGCTCAAACTTAACCCATACGTGTCCATATTGTCCACGACCACCTGATTGTTTAATATACTTACCTTCACAATCTCCTGCTTGTTTAATAGTTTCACGATAAGCAACCTGTGGAGCTCCAACATTTGCTTCAACATTAAACTCACGCTTCATACGGTCAACCAAAACATCCAAATGTAACTCACCCATACCAGCAATAACTGTTTGACCAGTTTCATGGTCAGTGTGTACTTTAAATGTTGGGTCCTCCTCAGCAAGCTTTTGTAAAGCTAAAGCCATCTTATCTTGGTCAGCTTTTGACTTAGGTTCAACAGCTAATTGAATAACTGGTTCAGGAACAACTAAGCTTTCTAAGATAATTGGTTTCTTTTCATCACACAAAGTATCACCTGTAGTAGTATTCTTAAGTCCTACTGCAGCAGCAATATCTCCTGTGTAAACATCAGTAATTTCCTTACGGTTATTAGCATGCATTTGAAGAATACGACCAATTCTTTCTTTAGAATCCTTAGTTGAGTTTAAAACATAAGAACCACTAGCTAAATGACCAGAATAAACTCTAAAGAATGTTAAACGTCCAACAAAAGGATCAGTCATAACTTTAAATGCTAAAGCCGAAAATGGCTCAGTATCACTTGGATGACGTTCTGCATCCTTACCATCTAAAGTAGTACCCTTAATTGAAGCAATATCAAGTGGGCTTGGTAAATAATCAACTACGGCATCAAGCAACAACTTAATACCCATATTTCCTAAAGCAGTTCCACACATTACAGGGAAAAACTCTGCCTGTAAAGTACCATTTCTAATAGCCTTTTTAATCATCTCAACAGTAACTTCGCCACCATCAAGATAGGTCATCATCATATCATCATCATATTCAGCAACAGCATCAATTAATTCTGCACGTTTTTCTAAAGCAATATCTTTTAAATCAGCTGGAATTTCAATTTCCTTAGCATCTTCTTTTTGCTCCCCATCATAATGATATGCTTTCATTGTTACTAAATCAATAACTCCATTAAAGTCAGACTCAGCTCCAATTGGCCATTCAATAGGTTTAGCATTAACTCCTAAACGGTCCTTAATTGTTTTTAAACTATATTCAAAATTAGCTCCCATTTTGTCCATTTTATTAGCAAAAATAATTCTAGGAACTTTAAATTCACTTGCTTGTCTCCAAACCGTCTCAGTTTGTGGTTCAACTCCTGCTTGTGCATCAAGCAAAGCAACAGCTCCATCTAAAACACGAAGTGATCTAGATACTTCAATTGTAAAGTCAACATGTCCTGGCGTATCGATAATATTTAAACGATGTCCTTTCCAGTGTGCTGTAGTAGCAGCTGAAGTAATAGTAATACCACGTTCTTGTTCTTGAGCCATCCAGTCCATTTGTGATTCACCATCATGAGTTTCACCAATCTTATGAGTAACCCCCGTATGGAATAAGATTCGCTCTGTACAAGTAGTTTTACCTGCATCGATGTGAGCCATTATTCCGATATTTCTTGTTCTCTCTAAAGACGTATCTCTTGCCATACTTTACTCCTTCCTACCATCTATAATGAGCAAAAGCCTTGTTAGCTTCAGCCATTCTATGAGTATCTTCACGTTTTTTAACTGCTGCACCAGTACCATTAGATGCATCAATTATTTCATTAGCTAAATTATCAGCCATACCTTTTCCACCGCGTTCACGCGAATATTTTGTTAACCATCTAAGTGCTAATGCTTGTCCTCTAGCTGGTGTAACTTCAATTGGTACTTGATAGTTAGATCCACCTACACGACGACTCTTAACTTCAAGTTGTGGTTGAATATTTTCCATAGCTGCATTAAACACTTCAACTGGATCTTTACCAGATTTTTCTTTTACTTTATCAAATGCTTCATAAACTATTGATTGAGCTATTCCTTTTTTACCATCCAACATAATTGTATTAATTAGTTTAGCAACTACTTTTGATTTATATATTGGATCTGGTAGAACATCTCTTTTAACTGCACGTCTCTTACGCATTTAAATTCCTCCCTTCACTAATTTTTCTTTCTATTTAGGTCTTTTTGCACCATACTTACTACGACCTTGTTTACGATCTTTAACACCAGCAGTATCTAAAGTACCACGAATAATATGATAACGAACTCCGATTAAGTCTTTAACACGACCACCACGAATTAATACTACACTATGTTCTTGTAAGTTATGTCCAATTCCTGGAATATAAGTATCTACTTCTTTTCCGTTTGATAAACGTACACGAGCATACTTACGTAATGCAGAGTTTGGTTTCTTAGGTGTCTTAGTACCAACACGAGTACATACTCCACGTTTTTGAGGAGCATTAGTATCTGTTGTCTTTTTCTTAATTGTATTTAAACCTACACCAAGAACTGGTGCTTTACTCTTTCTTACTTTATCCTTACGATTTTTATGAACTAATTGGTTAATTGTAGGCATAAAATCTATCTCCTTTCTTTACACATATCCAGGTGTATCATTTTACCCCTTAAATAAAACTTTGCTACAAGCAAAGATATTTAATCAGCAGTAATAATATAACACGACTACCTACCAAAGTCAACAACAAATTTAACTTATCTTATTGCAAAAATAAAAAAAATTAAGCTTATTTTTACTTTTTGTGAAACCTATTTTTACTTTCAGAATAAAAAGTTTTAATAAATAGTTTCTATCCATATAATAATTTTTTAAATTATCTTTTTTAAAAGAAAGCACTAACTTATAAAAAAACACTTTCTAAAATGATTTAAAAATCGGTATCCCAAAATACCGACTTTTTTAAGAATTTTTCGTTTTCTTAGCACTTTCAGATAGATACATCCAAATCAAAGCAGCAATCAATGCTCCTAGTAATGGTCCCACAATAAATACCCATACTTGAGATAAAGCCTTACCACCTTCTAACAAAGCTGGTCCTAAGCTTCTTGCTGGATTAACACTTGTTCCCGTCAATGGAATACCAATAATATGTACAAATGCTAAAGTAAGTCCGATAACTAAGCCGCTTACACTACTATTTTCTTTTTTAGATGTAACACCCAAAATAGTAAGTACAAAAATACAAGTCAAAATAACTTCTACTATTAAAGCACCCATCATACTCAAGTTAACGTATGACAATTTACCATAGCCATTAGTTCCAAGACCACTAATAACCGGACTACACATACTTCCAATCGTCTTAAGCATAAATGCTGCCACTATCGCACCTAATACTTGAGCTACTACATAAAAGCAAAAATCTTTAACACTCATTTTCTTAGATACTAGCATACCAAATGACACAGCTGGATTAATATGACAACCTGAAATATTACCAATTGAATATGCCATAGCAACAATAGCTAGCCCAAATGCCATAGCAATCCCAAGCACACCAAGTACACCATTAATACCACCTGAAATACTAGCGGCACCACAACCTACAAATGTAAGTACGAAAGTCCCTATAAATTCCGCAATATACTTTCTCATCTTCTCCTCCTTATGATAAGTATAAAACATTAAAATTACTTTTACAAGTCCCCCTTTATATCAATTTTATTCCTAATTATGCTAAATAATTACACTTTTTCTAATCTAATCAAGTCCCATTTTAAAAGATAAAAAAACTATAATCAACAAAAAGATAGCAAATCCTATTAAAAGGCCTATCATCATTCCTAAACTCCACCCACCATTATCTAACTTTTTCATTTTTAATCACCCTCAAATCACTGTAATAATAATACTAAAAATCTAAAAAAAAGTAAAGAAAAAGGAGTATTTCTACTCCATAAATTGGTCTTCTAATTGTTCCAAAGGCTCTTCATCCATAAATTCTGTCTTAAGTTCATAATCAACATCTCTATAGTTCTTACTACCAGTACCTGCTGGAATAAGTTTACCAATAATAACGTTTTCCTTAAGTCCAGATAATGGGTCAACTTTACCTTTAATTGCGGCATCTGTTAAAATTCTTGTTGTCTCTTGGAATGAAGCTGCTGATAAGAACGAATCAGTTTCCAAAGCAGCCTTTGTAATACCAAGTAATATTGGTTTACCAACAGCTGGCTTCTTACCATTAATAATAGCATCCTTATTTCCATCAGTAAATTCACGGAAGTTAACTAATGAGCCTGGTAAGAATCTTGTCTCGCCACCATCAACAATTCTTATCTTACTAATCATTCTTCTTGCAATAATTTCGATATGCTTATCAGAAATATCAACACCTTGAGAACGATAAGTATTTTGAACTTCTTTCAATATATATTCTTGTGTCGTAATTGGGTCTGTTACATTTAGTAATTCCTTAGGACTAATAGCTCCCTCAGTAAGTTTATCACCACAAGCAACTTTATCGCCTTTTTCTACGCATAATTTAGAACCATAATTAGTAACATGCTCTTTAGTTTCCAAATCATTTGTAATACTAATTTTATATTTACCATGGTCTTCCTTAATTTTTGAAACTGTTCCATCTATTTCAGCTATAGTAGCTTTTCCTTTTGGATTACGAGCCTCAAATAACTCTTGTACACGAGGAAGACCTTGAGTAATATCTTCAACACCTGCAACTCCTCCAGTATGGAATGTACGCATTGTAAGCTGTGTACCAGGTTCACCAATTGACTGAGCTGCCATAACACCAACAGCTTCACCTATTTCAACTAAGTTACCTGTTGCTAGGTTACGACCATAACATTTTTGACATACACCATTACTTGTACCACAAGTTAAAATTGTACGAATTTCTACTTCTTTAATTCCTGCAGCAACAATCTTATCAGCTAAGAATTCTGTAATCATTTGAAGTTTATCAACAATAACCTCTTTTGTTTCAGGGTTAACAATCTTCTTATTAGCAAATCTTCCAACGATACGATCCCTCAAGCTTTCAATAACTGTACCAGTTTTCTCATTAATAAAGTCACGTACAACTACACCCTGGTCAGTACCACAATCAGCTTCTCTTACAATCATATCTTGAGAAACATCTACTAAACGACGTGTTAAGTAACCAGAATCTGCTGTCTTCAAAGCCGTATCAGCACTACCTTTACGAGCACCGTGTGTAGATAAGAAGAACTCTGCAACACTCAAGCCCTCAATAAAGTTAGATAAAACCGGAATTTCAACTGAAGAACCATCTGGCTTAGCCATGATACCACGCATACCAGCAACCTGTGTAAAGTTAGAAATATTACCACGAGCCTTAGAATGCATCATCATAAATATTGGATTTTCAATATCACTATTAGCAATTTCCTGTAACTCATCTTGAACTTCATCCTTAGCGGCATTCCATGTTTCAATAACTTTATTATAACGTTCTTCTTCAGTAATTAAACCACGCTTATATTGTTTATTAATCTTATCAACTAATTTCTGTGCTTCTGCTACAATTTTACCCTTATTTTGACTTGTCTTAACATCAGACATACTAACCGTAACACCAGCTAATGTTGAATACTTAAAGCCTAAGTCTTTCAAACTATCAAGCATAGTTGATGTTTCTGTTGTTTTATAACGTTTAAATACTTGAGCAATTATTTTTTCTAATGTTCCTTTAGCAAAAGGTTTAACAAGAGGCATCTCTTTAATAGCTTCAGGTATATTAACTCCTCTATCTAAGAAATATTTATTAGGAGTAATATTAGAAATATTATCATCAGTTGGCTCATTAATATAAGCAAATGTATCAGGAAGTATTTCATTAAATTTAATCTTACCAACTGTTGTTACTAAGTACTTATCTTTTTGTGCTTCTGTAAATAATTTATATTTAAATGAATTTACTGGCACAGCTATACGAGTATGTAAAGTAATCTCTCTTCTTTCATAAGCCATTAAAGCTTCATTAGAATTTTTAAATACTCTACCCTCGCCCTCTTCATTAGCTTTTTCCATAGTGATATAGTAATTACCTAAAACCATATCTTGTGATGGAGTAACAATAGGGTCACCTGATTTTGGATGAAGTATATTGTTAGAACCTAACATTAAGATACGAGCTTCAGCTTTAGCTTCTTCACTAAGTGGAACGTGAACAGCCATTTGGTCACCATCAAAGTCGGCATTAAAAGCTGTACAAACTAATGGGTGAAGTCTAATAGCCTTACCACCTACTAAGATAGGCTCAAATGCTTGAATACCTAATCTATGTAATGTAGGGGCACGGTTTAACATAACAGGATGTTCTTTAATTACCTCTTCTACAATATCCCAAACAACTGGGTCTTGTGTATCTATTAATCTTTTTGCGGCTTTAATGTTATGAGCTATATCTTGACTTACTAAACCATGAATAACATGTGGCTTAAATAATTCAAGCGCCATTTCTTTAGGAATACCACATTGATACATCTTAAGAGATGGACCAACAACGATAACACTACGTCCAGAATAATCAACACGTTTACCAAGTAAGTTCTGACGGAAACGTCCTTGCTTACCTTTTAACATACTAGAAATTGATTTTAAAGGTCTATTACCAGCACCCGTAACACTTCTTCCACGTCTACCATTATCAAATAACGCATCAACAGCTTCTTGAAGCATACGTTTTTCATTTTGAATAATTATACCAGGTGCTCCCAAATCAATAAGTTTCTTTAAACGATTATTACGATTTATTACACGTCTATATAAATCATTCAAATCACTAGTCGCAAAACGACCACCATCTAATTGTATCATTGGTCTAAGTTCAGGTGGAATAACTGGAATACAATCCATAATCATCCACTCAGGCTTATTACCAGATTTATAGAAAGCATCAAGTACATCTAGTCTTTTTAATAATCTAGTTCTCTTCTGTCCTTGAGCTGTTTCTAATTCTTTAGAAATCTCATCAATTTCCTTTTTCAAATCAACTTTCTTTAAAAGTTCTTTAATAGCTTCAGCACCCATTCCTACTTTGAAACCAGTACCATATTTTTCATAATAAGCACGGTATTCTTTTTCAGATAATGTTTGCTTATTTTCTAAAGGCGCATTTCCTTTATCAATTACTACATAACTAACAAAGTATAATACCTCTTCCAAATCTCTAGGACTCATATCAAGAACTAAGCCCATACGAGAAGGAACACCTTTAAAAAACCAAATATGTGAAACTGGTGTAGCAAGTTCAATATGTCCCATACGTTCACGTCTTACTTTAGAACGAGTAACTTCAACACCACATCTATCACAAACTATATTTTTATAACGAACACGCTTATACTTACCACAAGCACATTCAAAATCTTTAGTAGGCCCAAATATCTTTTCACAAAACAACCCATCACGTTCAGGTCTTAAAGTACGATAATTTATTGTCTCTGGTTTTTTAACCTCACCATAAGACCATTCACGTATTTTTTCAGGAGAAGCAATTCCTATTTTTAATGCATCAAATTTATTAACATCTATCATTAAATATCAGCTCCTTCCTCTAAGAAATCCTCATCTAAATCTTCTTCATCTGGCTCAAAATCTTCATCTTCTTCATCAAGAAAATCATCTTCATCGCTTTCTTCATCATCTAAATAATCGTCATACTCTGAATCTTCATCAGTTTCTTCATCAGTTGCTTCTTCATTATCACTCATTGCTAATAAACTGTTATCGTCTTTTAATATTTCTTTAACAGGACTATCAACATCATCAAGTGAAGTATTAAAATCATCTTTATCTTCAGCTTCTTCGATTTCTTTAAGTTGAAGTGTTTCTCCATTATCATCAATTATTGATACATCTAAACCTAAAGCTTGGAACTCTTTCATCAATACTCTAAATGATTCAGGAACTCCGGCTTGATTTATTTCTTGTCCTTTAATAATTGATTCATATACTTTAACACGACCAACTACATCATCTGATTTATAAGTTATAATTTCTTGTAATGTATGAGCGGCACCATAAGCATACAATGCCCAAACTTCCATTTCACCAAATCTTTGTCCACCAAATTGAGCTTTACCTCCAAGAGGTTGCTGTGTAACTAATGAATAAGGTCCAGTTGAACGAGCATGAAGTTTATCATCAACCATGTGATGTAATTTAATCATATACATAACACCAACGGCTATTCTATGGTCAAATGGCTCTCCAGTACGACCGTCATATAATACCGTCTTACCATCTTCATCCATGCCAGCTTCCTTCATCATAGCTTGAATATCATCAATACTTGCTCCATCAAATACTGGTGTTGCGATATGAACACCTAATTTTTTAGCGGCCATACCCATATGAATTTCCAAAATTTGTCCAAAGTTCATACGTGATGGAACACCTTGTGGATTAAGCATAATATCAACAGGTGTACCGTCTGGTAAATATGGCATATCTTCTTGTGGAAGTATAAGGGAAATAACACCTTTATTACCATGACGACCTGACATTTTATCTCCAACTTGTATCTTACGTTTTTGAATTATATAAACACGAATTACTTTAGATACACCAGCTGGTAATTCATCATTATCTTTACGTGAATAAATCTTAATATCATGAACAATACCATCACCACCATGAGGTACTCTAAGTGATGTATCACGAACTTCACGAGTCTTCTCACCAAAAATAGCATGTAATAATTTTTCCTCAGAAGTAAGCTCAGCCATACCCTTAGGTGTTACCTTACCAACTAAGATATCGCCCTCTTTTACTTCTGTACCAATAGTTACAATACCATTTTCATCAAGATTACGACGAGCATCTTCACTAACATTAGGAATATCCCTAGTAATCTCTTCAGGTCCCAATTTAGTTTCACGACATTGCATCTCATAATCTTCAAGATGAAGTGATGTATATTTATCGTCTTTAACTAAATTTTCATTTAATATAACAGCATCTTCATAGTTATATCCATTAAAAGTCATAAAAGCAACAGTCATATTCTTACCTAAAGCAAGCTCACCTTTATCAGTAGAGTTACCATCGGCAAGGATAGTTACATTCTTTTTAACTTTATCGCCAACATGAACAATTGGTCTTTGATGTGAACAAATACTAGAGTTAGCTAGTTCAAAGTTAGCAAGGTTATAAGTATCTTTTCCCTCTTTAGTCTTTACATCAATTCTCTTAGCATCAACATATTCAACAATACCATCATTTTCAGCTATTACTTCAACACCTGAGTCTTTAGCGGCAATAAATTCTACACCCGTACCAACAAGAGGTGCTTCTGTTTTAATTAAAGGCATTGCTTGACGTTGCATGTTAGCTCCCATCAAAGCACGAGTCGCATCATCATGCTCCAAGAATGGAATACAACTTGTCGTAATAGAAACAACTTGTTGTGGACTAACGTCAATATAATCAACTTGTTCTGGTTTAGCTAAAATATTTTCACCACGGAAACGAGCATTTACTTGTTCATCAATAATTTTATTATCTTCATCAGTACCAACAGTTGATTGTGAAATAATATAATCTAACTCCTCATCAGCTGTTAAATAATGAACTTCATCAGTAATTTGACAATCAACTACTTTTCTATATGGAGTCATTATAAAACCATATTCATCTATCTTTGCATAACTAGCAAGTGAAGTAATAAGTCCAATGTTTGGTCCTTCAGGAGATTCAATAGGACAAATACGACCATAATGTGAAGCATTAACGTCACGTACTTCTACTCCAGCTCTATCACGAGAAAGTCCACCAGGTCCTAAAGCAGATAAACGACGTTTATTAGTAAGTTCAGCTATTGGATTAGTTTGGTCCATAAATTGTGATAATTGTGAACTACCAAAAAATTCTTTCATCGCCGCTGTTACTGGTCTAATATTAATAAGTGTCTTAGGAGTAACCTCTTCCATTTCTTGGGTAGTCATTCTCTCACGTATAACACGTTCCATACGTGAAACACCAATTCTAAATTGATTTTGTAAAAGTTCTCCAACTTGACGAATACGACGATTTCCTAAATGGTCTATCTCATCAAAATTACCAACACCGTGTAATAAGTTTAAATAATATGAAACAGATGCATATACATCAGAAATAGTTAATCTCTTAGTATCAATACTTTGGTCATTACCAATTACAATAAGCTTTTTCTTCTTATCACTTGGGTCTTGAATAGTAATAGTTTGAACAGTCTTATAATCATCTAATTCTTCATTAATCTTAACTTCATTAAGACCATAACCCTTACTAAGTACCTCTTTTAATTCATTAATATTAGCCTTAGTAATCTTTGTACCTTTTTCAAATACAACATCCTTACCATCTTTAATATCTTCAGCTAATGTTTGGTCAAGTAAACGGTCAATTACATTTAATTTTCTATTAAATTTATAACGGCCTACTTTAGCTAAATCATATCTAAATTCATCAAAGAAACGTGTAATAATTTGATTCTTAGATGAATCTAAAGTAGCTGGTTCACCTGGTCTTAGTTTTTCATAAATTTCAATTAATGCTTCATCTGTATTTTTAGTAGAATCTTTACTAATAGTATTTTTAAGATATTCATCATCACCAAATACTTTTAAAATATCTTCATCACTAGATAAGCCAAAAGCTCTAAGTAATGTTGTCAATGTTACCTTTCTAGTTCTATCAATTCTTACATATAAAACATCTCTAGCATCAGTTTCAAACTCTAACCAAGTACCTCTTGTCGGAATAATTTGTGAAGTAATTAATTCACGACCATTTTTATCTATTTCACGATTAAAATATACGCTTGGAGAACGTACCAATTGTGAAACGATAACACGCTCTGCTCCATTAATAACAAAAGTACCACTATTTGTCATAATAGGCATATCACCCATGAAAATTTCTTGTTCTTTAACTTCTCCACTTTCACGGTTAAATAAACGTACTTCTACTCTTAAAGGTGCAGAATAAGTAGATTCACGATCTTTACTTTCTTTAATTGAATACTTTGGTTCATCAAAATGATAATCTCCAAATTCAAGTGATAGAGTTCCAGAGAAATTCTCTACTGGAAATAAATCTTCAAAAACTTCTTTAATACCAGTTTTAATAAACCAATCGTATGACTTCTTTTGAATCTCCAATAAGTCTTTTAATTCATATGTGTTTCTAATTCTAGAAAAATTTCTTCTTTGACGATAATCGCCACTTTTAACAACTTTATAAGCCACTATTTTTCACCCCACATTTAATTTTTCTTATTAAAAATGTTATTTCAATTCACATTTTAGGACATAAAATCCTTTTTTCTTATTCATAACTTCTACATTATATACTTTTTCCAAGTCGACAATTAGCGATTTTGCACCTTGCTCCTTACGAATTACTAAAAAAAGTTTTCCATCTTTTTCCAAATGTTCGGAAGCTTTCATCACTATTTCATAGACCACTTTTTTACCAGCTCTGATCGGTGGATTAGTAATAATGGATGAGTACTTATCTGTAACATTTTCGTAAACATTACTTTCAAACACATTGATATCACTAACGTTATTTTCTAAAATGTTTCGCTTTGTTAAATGCAAAGCTCTCAAGTTAACATCAACCATATCAATATGTGCACCAGTAACTTTTGCCAAAACAATACCAAATACTCCATAACCGCAACCCATATCAAGAATTTTGCCTCCAACTTCTTCAAGCGGGATTGCATCAAGAAGAAGTCTACTGCCAAAATCCAAACCGTCCTTTGAAAAAACTCCATTATCAGTTAAGAAAATAAATTTTTCTCCTAAAACAAAGCATTCTGTTCTTTTTACATTACTAGGTAACTTTTCGTTAGTAAAATACTGCCCCATTTCATCGCCCCTAAGTAAATAAAGAAGGCGAAAACAAAGTAAAATGTACTAAGTTTTCGCCCTTTCGAAACATATATTAAACCTTTTCTTTTTCAAAGTCAACAAAAAAATTCAAAAAAAGTTACTTTTTTTGTAAAATTTATGTAAACTACTTTTCTTAATTAATATTTCCCATCAAATCAAGTGTCTTTAAATCTTCATCAATTGCTTTCATTTGTTGACTAATTTTATTTAAGTTATTTTGATTACTTTGATACCAAAGTGTAGCTGCTCGACCATCAGACCAGCATTCTTCATTCATCTTTTCAACACAACCTATCAAAGTTTTCTCACCCCTACTACCATCATCATATTTACCAATTAAGTTATTGATATTTGTCATATAGGTATTACATTCTTTTAATGTTTTTTGTAATAAGGATTCTTTAACTTGATATTTTTTAACTGCCATATCACACCTCTTTTACTTATTTTGTAAATTCTCTATCTCTTGCATTAATGCTTTTTCTCGTTTCTTAGACCAAGCTATCCAAGCCTTGATTTGTCTTTTAAATTCACAATCTAGTTTAACACCTAAGTTATTTCTACTTTCAATAAGTTCAGCTTTTATTTTTTCAGCATTTTGTTTTACTCTCTTACAATAACTAGCTGGAGCTTTTCCTGTTTGTGAATCACTCAAAACTTTATCCATAAGCTTAATAATATTATCACAATTAGAAACTATATTTTTAATAACGCTTTTTACTTTATCATAGTATAAGTCATATTTCTGCTCATCAAACAAACAGTCTTTACTAGAACTATTAATAACTTTAGCTTCATATTTATCTGTAAGAGTAACATTATAATTCTTAGCCATTTTCACCCTCCCTATTCTATAAATAGCCTATCACAATTAATGATTATTTTCAAATATTTTTTAACTTTTTAATTGCAAATCTTCCATTATTTTTTTATGAACTAAATTATATCGTATAATAGTGTTTTTCAAATTATCATCCATGTCTTTTTCTACTTGTAAGCCCTCTATTTCAAAAACATCTTCATCATTGATTTCTGTATCTTCCTCTTTCATAGTCCCTCCTACTATTACAAGTATAGCGAAAATAGTTTTAATATGCAAGAAAAAAAGCCACTAAACAAGCAGCTTTCCCGAGTTTTTTAAACAGACCTATCATTTGAAATTATCAGTTTCATTTAATAAATCACTTATCAATAAAGAGTTTCTTTCTCTTCAAATTGCATCACCCTAGTCTTGGTAAGTATTACTATTAAAAGCTTACGCTTCCCTACAGTAAATTCAGTCTAAATTCCTTTTACAAAATCTAACTGAAAGTCGTGTTTTCATATTTCAAAATCTTATCTTCCTACGTTTTTATTGTAAGAATAACAGACTCATCCCTACTACTACCACCCTAGGATATAACACAATTATAGTATTTACAAAAAGCTTTGTCAAGAGGCAAAATTTGCTCATTTCTTGACCAAAACAAATTATTTATTCTAAACTAAAACTAAGTCTTTTTCTAATTTTTCCTTTAAGTTTTTAATAGCCTCTTTTGGTATTCTAGTAGATGGGCATTTTTCTAAAAGTTCACAAGCTGTAACTGCCACTTCAAGTGAAATAATCCTTTTTTCTACCATTAATTCAATTATTTTTAATGTTCTAATAACTTCAACACCATTTATTTCACAAAATTTTTTTAATTCATTATCTCCCGTAGCAAGAATACATTTATTGTCCCTAGCTAATATATAATTAAGAACGTCATAAGAAGATAATCTTGGCTTTAACTTTCTAATTTGACTAATTTCTTTTAACTCTTCCTCGGTCGCATTAATAGTTTTTGCTTTTTTAATAATTTCCTCATCACAAGTGAAAGTATTTATTTCATCATATTTTATTAAATCACTTATATAAACATTATCAAGCTCTACAAATTGTCCTAAAATTTTAGCGTTATTTAAATCCGTAATTATATTAGTATCCGTAATTATTATTTTCGTTGTTATAGTCATTTATAGATACTCCCAAAAATTCGCAAGCTTTATTTAATGTTATGATATTATCAATTTCTAATTTATGAACAATTTTTTTAAACTGCAGTGATTCCTCACAATTTATTTTACAAGGTTCAGACCTTTTACCAAACTCTTTATTTATTTTTATGCTAAAATTTTTGTAAGTATATTCAGAAATTATCTTTAAATCTCTTAATCTATAAAGAGTTGCGGCAATACTAACTTTATATTCTTTTTTAAAAGCAATTAATTCAAACAAACTAATGTTATTTCTAAATTTACCAAACTCATTTAAAACAGCCTCTCTTGGCATTAACAGACTACTTGCAAATCTATTACAAATTTTTTCTTCATCTAAATTACTAGTAATATTTAATATTAAATGTCCTAATTCGTGAGCAATAGTAAATCTTTGCCTAGCACCATCATTAATTCCATCTAATAAAACAATTACCGGAATGCCTCCCACAAATTCACTTAATCCATCAAAGTCATCAAAGCGATTATTTTCATTTTTAATTTGAATTATAATAATGCCTAAATTCTCTAAAGTATTAATTAAATCTGATATAGGTTGTAATAGCGAAAAATTTATATCATTTCTAAACTTTATTGCGGCCTCTTCTGCCCCTTCCAAACTGTTACAATTATACTTTTTTATTTTAACTTCATCATAATTACAATTATTAATTTCCATAACTTCTAAATATTTAGCCACTTCATCTTGAATTATTTCTTCTAATAAACTCAAATTTTTTCCCGTCAAACTTTTTCTCTTTCTAAAGGAAGTAAAATTCATCTTTGGAACATCATAAGATTTCAAAAATTCAATAGTTTTAACATTATACGCTTTAGCAAACTCTATCAACCTTTGTGAATTAGGATTTATCTGTCCCTTTTCATATTTTGCTACTGCTTGAGCGGACATATTCAATAATGCACCAGCATCTCTTAATGACAAATTCTTAAGTAATCTTACTCTTTTTAAATTTTTCCCAATCTCATTCATGCTACCAACTTCCTTTCAGTTTAAATTTTAACATTAAAAGTTAGATTTGTAAACTAAACATTTAAAAAAAATATATAGATAATGATTAAATCTATATACCAAAAAAATACATATGAACCTACTTGTCCAAACACTAATTACTAGCTCTATACTTTTTTACAACAAAAGCGACCTGATAAATCTTCCCTTGTTGTTGGTTTATAGGGAGCCGGACATCCACAGGCCAATGTGAAATATCGCAATCATTAATCGATCCAGCCACTTACCACCTAAAGTTTTCCTTCTTTGTTCTTATGCTGCAATTTGACTAATAAGACTGATAAGGTTTTATACCTCAACCATTACTTTAATTATCAATATTCTTTAAAATATTTTCAAATTATTGTAAATCGAGATATCTATATCCTATTAGCAATTTCATTATATAAATTATTTAACCAAATGTCAAGAAAAATTCTTAACTGCTTAACTCATAACATTATTATTTTTTGATTGCAAATAGGTAACTAAAGTATCTATATTTACAGGAACATGTTTCACATTTTCTTTATTATAAAGTACTTCATCAGGCATATCAAATTCATAATGTTGCTCATTATTTTTTATCTCAATTTTTCCATTATTTATTAGTAAAGACTTTCTCGTATTACTTTTTTCATTTTCATAACTATAACTTGATAAAGTTCCATCTACATTAAACACATGCTCAACAGTACTATTAACATCAACTAAACTAGGCCCTACAGCATTTCTCATTCTTCCAGTTGCCTGCGTACTAGTTATGCGAGTAGCACCTCCATAACACTCTGTTACAACTCTATCTTCACAAGAATTGACCATATTTTCCGTTTCATCAATTTGAGCTGTTATTTGATGTAAATCTTGTTCTAAATCAATAAAATCATCTTTTAAAACTATTCTTTTTCTCTGATTATTACCTAAGTCGCCCTCTATTAAAAACTCATTTTGACTGATTTTTTTAGGAAGATAATTTTTATCTAGTAATTGATTCAAGTTAAAAGACAAAACATCTTCAAAATCTCCCTTTTCAAACCTTGTTACTATTTTTTTAAATTCTTCTAACTCATCACTTGAAATATTTAGCATTTAACAACACCACCTAACTTAAAACAATCATATCATATTAAACGCAGTCAAAACATATTTTAAATAAAAATTGTCACAATTTTACATACAAAGAAAAATAACTATTTTTATTTAATTAGTCATTTCTCAAAAAAAATTTAAATAAAAAAGAAGTCAATTACTTAACTTCTACAGTAGCTCCAGCTTCTTCAAGCTTAGCTTTGATTTCATCAGCTTCACTAGTTGGAATATTTTCTTTAACAACACCGTTATTATCAACGATATCTTTAGATTCTTTTAATCCTAAACCAGTAATATCTTTAACAACTTTAATAACTGCAACTTTAGCAGCTCCAGCATCACTAATAGATACTGTAACTGTACTTGGAGCAGCATCTTCACTAGCTCCACCAGCAACTGGTGCACTAACAGCAACAGCTGATGGGTCAACACCAAATTCTTCTTTCATTGCATCTACTAATTCCTTAATTTCTAATAAGTTCATTTCTTTTAAACTACTGATAAAATCTTCTTTTGTTAATTTAGCCATTTTTTAATCCTCCTTAAATTTATTTTAATTTTTAATTTTCCTCTTTTTGCTTACTATATAAGTCAAGGCAAATTGATAAATCTCTTACTAAACCAATCATACCACCAGCTAACATAGTTAATAAAGCATCTCTTGATGGTAGTGCTGCATATTCAGCTAACTTAGCTTCATCTGCTTTGTCCCCATCTACAATCCCTACTTTTAAAACTAATGCTGGGTGTTCTTTAGCAAAATCTGCTAAAACTTTAATTGGCGCAATTTGGTCTTCGCCATAAGCGAAAGCACTTGGTCCACTTAAAGCTTCATTCAAATCAATTGATAAATCATTAAAAGCACGAGCCATTAAAGTATTTTTATATACTTTATAATCAGAATTCGTTTCTCTTAATTTAACACGTAATTCTTTAGCTTCGCTATCAGTAATACCACGATAATCAAACAAAACGATAGTTTTTGCAGATTCTACACGTGATTTAATCTCATCAATGATAGCTTGTTTTTCTTTTAACGCTTTTTCACTTGCCATAATACACCTCCTCATTTTTTAGGGATGCCATGAAAAAGGTTCTTAACATCTAGACAGTAAGAACCTTTTATAACTAATTAAGTCCTCGGTAGGATTTACATTTAACACCTACTGTCTATGGCACCAACAAATTGTCTTTATTATATCTTATAAATTTCTATTTGTCAAAATTATTTTCAACTTTGATTCCAGGACCCATAGTTGAAGAAATAGAAATATTCTTTACATACTCACCTTTTACAGTTGCAGGCTTAATCTTTAAAATTTGCTCTACAAATGCATTTAAGTTAGCAAGCAAATCTTCCTCACTAAAAGAAGCCTTACCAATAATTCCATGAATATTACCAAAACTATCAGTTCTATATTCAACACGACCAGCCTTAACTTCTTCTACTGCTTTTTTAATATCTAAAGTAACCGTACCAGTCTTAGGATTTGGCATTAAACCTTTAGGTCCTAAAACTTTACCTAACTTACCAAGTAAAGGCATCATATCAGGAGTAGCAATCATTGTATCAAAATCAAACCAATTTTCTTTTTCGATTTTTTCAAGCATATCTGTATCTCCGACATAATCAGCATTTGCTTCTTTTGCCTCTGCTGCTTTAGGTCCTCTAGCTATTACTAATACTTTTTTAGTTTTACCAGTTCCCTTAGGAAGTACAATAGCACCTCTTAATTGTTGGTCTGCTTTCTTAGTATCTAAGTTTAATCTCATAGCTACTTCAATAGAGCCATCAAAAGAACTAGTAGAAGTTTCTTTTACTAATTTAACAGCTTCTTCTTTAGAATATATCTTATTCTTTTCTATTTTAGAAGCAGCTTCAGTATATTTCTTACTTCTTTTTTTCATCTTTCTTTCCTCCTTATGTGGTAAAAGCGGATTTTTAAATTTTCCTTCCACATAGGCTTAAACCTATATGATTAAAATTACTCTTGACCTTCGATTTTTATTCCCATATTTTTTGCAGTTCCAGCCACAATCTTCATAGCTGCTTCTACATCATAAGCATTCAAATCAGGCAATTTAACTTCAGCAATTTCTCTTAACTGTGCTTCTGAAATAGTCGCAACAGTTTCCTTTGAGCCCTTAACTGAGCCTTTATTTATTTTAGCATATTTCTTTAACAAGAAACTTGTAGGTGGAGTCTTAATAACAAAATCAAAACTTCTATCCTCGTATATTGAAATTTCTACTGGTAAAATATCTCCCATTTTATCCCTAGTAGCATCATTATACTTCGTACAAAATTCTTGCAAATTAATTCCGGCAGGTCCTAATACTGTACCAACTGGTGGAGCTGGTGTAGCTTTTCCTGCTGGGATTTGTAATTTTATTTTCTTTACTGCATCCTTTGCCACGAAAAACACATCCTTTCTTCAAATTTAGTTTTCGCGAGTGGTCCAAATAGCTTGATTACCGCTTAAAAATGCAAACCATGCTTCCCACTAAATCTATATTAAATTAAATATAGCCCTTAAATAATAACATAATCTTTATAAAAACGCAAGTACTTATCCTGCATTTTCAATTTGACTAATTTCCACTTCAACTGAAGTTTCTTGTCCAAATAAATCTACAAGTAAATTAACTTTTTGATTAGCAAGGTCAACTGAATCAATCTTACCAAACATTCCATTAAATGGTCCAGCAATAATTTTAACTTTGCTACCAACCGCAAGCTCAGTTTCAACATCAATACGACTAATACCCATATTACCTAAAATCTTATCTACTTCATAAGGTTGTAATGGTGTTGGCTTAGCTCCTTTTCCACTTGAACCAATAAATCCTGTAACACCAGGTGTATTACGTACAACATACCAAGCTTCATCAGTCATAACCATTTCTACTAAGATATATCCAGGAAACATCTTTTTAACTTTTTCTTTAGTTACTCCATCTTTAACTTCTACAACTTTCTCTTCCGGAATAACAACTCTAAAGATATAATCTTGCATATCCATAGATTCAGCTCTCATCTCAAGCTTTTCTTTTACTTTATTTTCATGTCCAGAATAAGTGTTAACTACATACCATTGTTTATCCATATTAAACTCCTTTAATTAAATAATGTTTGAATTAATGCAAAGATTATATCTATTGCATAAAAGAATAAAGAACAAACGACTACAAATACTATAGTAGCTATAGAATATTTTACAAGGTCATTTTTTGAAGTCCAATGAACTTTTTTAAATTCAGATTTTACACCATGACAAAATATTCTAAATCTTACCCATAAACTTTTCTTTTCTTCTTTTTTAGAAGCATTCTTAGTAACTTTTTTGTCCACTTTTTTTGCTTTACTTTTCTTTTCTTCGACATCTGCCATAAAAGCATCACCTAATCCTTTAATTCAAAATAAAAACACTTAAAATCCGTGCTTACACCACTAAAATAGCACACTAAGTCCTAAAAGTCAATTAAAAATTTCTATCTTTTTACGAAAAAAGCACCAAAAATAGGCGTTTTTAGAATAAACTAAAGAATAAAGCTACTATACTAACAGCGATACCTGTTAATAAAATTAATGTTGGAATTATCAAATAATTTATAAAAGCCGTATCTTTTAAACCATTAATTTGCTTATATATATTATCATTTATTTTATCATTATTAATATTTTCTTCTCTAAAACCTAAGCCATTACTTTTTATTAGTTGTTTATTACTATCTTTTCCCTCTCCACTAGCAACTTCTTTTTCAAGCATTTCTAAATCTCTTTTCTTTTTTTCAGCAACATATTCTGAGTAATATACTCCGGCTTTTCTTTGAATAACACCTCTATAGTAAGGCACATCATCTTGTGGCAAATTCTTCGCAAATTCATCAAAGTTTTCTCTTAAAAAATCTTCTTTTAAGTATCTTAATGAATTGGTATAAAGCCCTATTTGTAAACAAGCTGAATGAAATATATCTTCATTCTTTAACTCATCTTGAAGAGCTTTATCTTCTGGCATTTCTAGTAAGGTATTAAATTTTATTTGTTTAGGTGAATTATTAAGTATTTGTATTTCTAAAGGATTAAATGATTTTACACAGTATCCGTGTTTATGAACATATTTCATTGCTAAGTCCATATTTAAAAATACCTCTTTAAATTTATCATCACTAATACTACCTAAAACGCCCTCTCTACCTGTATAATCATAAAGAGTCATCTCTACATCATTTTCTTTAGGTACATTAACTATCCTCGCCATACCATCACCTATTATAATTTTATACTAAAAAACACAAAAAAACAATTTTTAAATTGCTTTTTTAAAATTATCACGTAAAATGCGTTTAGTTTTAGCTAATCTTGAATACACTGCCTTAATAGGTATATCTAATAATTTTGAAATTTCCTTTCGACTAAATCCATTAAAGAAAAGTTCAAAAACACAGCTCAGTTCAACATCTAACAAGTTTTTCATTTCTATAAATTCTTCTTCAACAATTATTTTATCATAATCAAAATTCTCTTTCTCTAAAGCATTCCAAAAAATATCACTACATCTAACACTTTGATTCAATATAGTATGCTTATTAGCTTTCAAACTTCTTATATATGAATTAAAATGCTTATTAATAATATTATTAAAATATGTAAAGAATAACACGTCTTTCTTTTCATCATATGTATATATTGCTTTATTTAAAGCTATTAGTCCTTCTTGAATATAATCTTCATATTCAACCCCCAAATTTTTATTAAGCTTATAAAATGTAGAAGCCATATTTTTTACTATTGGCATATATTTTTCATACATTAAATCTTTTGCTTCTTCACTATTTTCTCTTATCATATACAAAACTTCATAATCATTTATGCTTTTATAATTCATTTTCTCCTACTTTCTATTTCGGATTACTTCATAAATCATTATTCCTGCCGCAACTGAAGCATTTAAACTATTTGTTGTTCCATACATAGGTATTTTCGCTAAATAGTCACAGTTTTTCTCTACTATATTTGAAATACCATTTCCCTCATTACCTATTACTAAGGCAGTTTTTCCTCCATAATCAATTTCTCGATAATCAACACTCCTATCACTTAAAGTTGTCCCAACTATCCAAAAGCCATTTTCTTTAAGCTTATTTATAGCATTTACTAAGTTAGTAACCATAGCTACTTTAACATCTTCAACTGTACCTACACTAGTCTTCATAACAGTTGCATTTATTAAAGCTTGCCTATCTTTTGGAATAACAACACTTTTAATACCAGCTGCTTCACAGGTTCTAATAATTGCCCCTACATTATGTGGGTCTTCTAGATGGTCTAAAATGACAACTACTTCTTCATTTAAGATTTCATCTAATTTAAAATATTCATAATCCGGAATAGATAGTATTATACCTTGATGTACTCCATCTACCAAATCATCAATTTTACATTTTGGAGCATAAATTGGCTTCAATTTATTCTTTTCTATAAGGGAATTTAACAAATTGTCCTCAAAACCCTCCTGCAAAATTAATTTTTCAACTTTTTTATTTTTTTTCAAAATTTCTTTCGCTACATTTCTTCCATATACTAACATAAGCCTATTTTAAGATGAAATTCATTATTTCATCTATCCTTTCTCTTTTAGATAAAAAGTCTAAGTAACCAATTAAACATTCTAGTCCTGTTGCATATTTATATGTTACTATATCACAGTTTTTAGGATGTGATGTTGTCTTATAATTACGGGCTCTTTTAATAACGGCCAACTCTTCTTCGGTAAAAAAGCCTTTATCTATCATTTCTAATAGATAATTAGCTTGACTTTTAGCACTTACATATTTAATAGCTTCTTTTTGAAGCTTATCGACATTGCCAATTTTTTTAAGTATCAAATATTTTCTAACATAATTTTCATAAATTGTATCCCCTAAATAAGCTAGTACTAAAACATTTATTTCTTTAACGTCCAAATTAAATAACCTCCTAAATAGAAAAAGCATTCATGATGCTTTATATTATTTCATAAGTTGTTTCTTCTCTTTTATCTATTAATCTAACTCCTAAAGACAAAAGTTCATCACGAATACTATCAGCTAATTCATAGTCTTTATTTTTCTTAGCTTCATTTCTTTGTTCTATTTTTTTCAAAATCTCTTCTTCCAATTTACTATCAATTTCTTTTTCACAATTAATTTCTAAGTCCAATGACAATACTTTATCAAAATCTTTAATAATACATAGCTTAGTCGTATCATTTATATCATCAGCTTTTAAAACATCATAAAGTGTTGTTAGCATAAGAGAAGTATTAATATCATTTTCAAAACTTTCTTTAAATTTATCAATGTATTTAGTCATCTTTTCTCTTTCAATCATCAAAGTATCATCTAAACTTTTAACTTTATTTTTTAATTTTTCCAAAGCCTTTTTTGCACTATCTAGCGATTCATAAGAAAATTCTAAAGTATTTCGGTAATGACTATTTAAGCAGAAGTAACGATAATCAAGTGGACTATAGCCTTTTTCTTGTAATAAAGTTAATGTTAAAAATTCGCCGTTTGATTTACTCATCTTTCCACTCTTATCGTTTAAATGAGCTCCATGACACCAGTAATTGCACCATTTATGGCCTAAGAAAGCTTCACTTTGCGCTATTTCGTTAGTATGATGAGGAAAAATATTATCAACACCGCCACAATGAATATCCAAATATTCTCCTAGTAATTTATAAGAAATACCGGAACATTCAATATGCCAACCAGGATAACCAACACCCCAAGGTGAATCCCATTTTAAAATTTGATTTTCAAACTTTGAAACTGTAAACCATAAAACAAAATCAGCCGGATTTTTCTTATGAACATCTAAAGATACACTATCACGCACTCCTACAAATAAATCATCAGCATTTTTTCCAGATAATTTATAATAATCCTTGGCTTTACTTATATCAAAATAAACATTCCCATTAGATATATAAGCATAATCATCTTCAAGCATTTTACTTATCATTTCAATATAAGTATCTATATAATCACTTGCTTTTCCAATTATTGTAGGCACTTTTATATTTAACTTTTCCATATCTTTAAAGAAAGCCTCTGTATAAAACTGAGCTATTTCAAAAACATCTTTGCCCTCTCTTTTAGCTCCCTCTAACATTTTATCATTACCAGTATCTCCATCACTAGTTAAATGCCCAACATCAGTAATATTCATTGCTCTTTTAACATCATATCCAAGATATTCTAAACCTTTTTGTAATATATCTTCAAAAATATAAGTACGTAAGTTCCCAATATGAGCATAGTTATAAACAGTTGGCCCACAAGTATACATCCTTACTTCTCTTTCATGAAAAGGAACAAACTCTTCTACTTTTTTACTTAATGTATTATAAAGTTTCATATCAAACACCACCTATTATTAGTATATGAATGAGCAATTTTTAAATAAACATGCCCCTCGTTTTTCATCTCTTTCATTATAAAACAAACGTTTTTCCATTGTCAATCAAACAAGTAAATATTTTACTTCAAAGAAAAAAGACTCTAAACATTTTTAAGTCTTATTTTCTTTAATTCTTCACTAATAACCATATCTATTCTTCTAGCCCCATATTCTGCATACTTACTTTTTAAAATTATTTTATCAACAATATCTGTGGATAAAACTTTTTTCAAATCATCTTTTTCCACACAATCTGTTAATTTCTTTACAACTATCTTCTTTATATCCTCTAATGTCAAATCATTAAATCTCACAACCTCACCTATTCTATTAAATAGCTCCACTCCTAAAAAATCTTTAAGCTTATCAAAAACAATTTCTTTATCATCAAAGCCTATTTTCTTACTATCCATTCCCAAATTAGAAGTCATAAAGATACTTACGTGCGAAAAATCTATTTTTTCCCCAGTTGTCGTAGTCATAAACCCCTCATCAAATACTTGTAAAAATAATTTCATAACACTACTACTAGCTTTTTCTATTTCATCAAGCAACATAATAGCATAAGGCCTCTTTTTAATTCTATCTAATATAGTTTCTTTATTATCAAACCCCACATACCCTGGAGGTGAACCAATAATTTTACTTATACTATGCCCCTCTTTATATTCACTCATATCTAATCTAACAAAAGCTTCTTCATTATACAAAATCTTAGCTAACTCTTTTACCAAAAATGTTTTTCCTAACCCACTTTTTCCAATTAATAATATTGACAAAGGTCTTTTTCTCGGAAATAAAGAATGATTCTCCATTGAATTAACTATTCTTTCAATCGCCTCATTCTGCCCAATAACTTCTTTTTCTAATGTCTTAGCTAATTTATTATAATTTAAATTATCTAACATCTTAATAGGTATATTAGTCTTTTCCCCTAAAACATCATATAAAACACTCATTGAAACTTTTTTCTTTTTATCTTTATTATCATTATAAATTAACTCCGTAAATTCATTTTCTAACTTTTTCTCTTCATCTTTAAATTTAATAGCTAACTTATAGTCATGATTAATAATAGCTTTATTCTTCAAATTCTTAATTTTATTCAAATTAATATTAGTATCTTTTATTTTTTTATCAAGCTTTGTATCTTTTAAAGCTGTCTTAGAACAAACTTCATCTAAAACATCAATTGACTTATCTGGTTGTCTTCCAAATCCTACATAAAAGTTAGTATATTTAATTATCTTATCAATTAAAGCTTCACTTATTAAAACTCCGTGATATTTTTCATAAATAGGTTTTAAATGTAACAAAATATTTTTCGTTTCTTCTAAATCTGGTTCTTTAATATAAATCTTTTGAAATCTTCTATCTAAAGCTTTATCATTTTCGATATTTTGTCTATATTCTTTTTCAGTAGTTGCCCCTATAATTTTAAGTTTCCCTCTAGCTAAATATGGTTTTATCAAATTAGAAGCATCAATTGCTCCCTCTGCTCCACCGGCTCCTACTAGCGTATGCACTTCATCGATAAATAAAATTACATCTTCTTTTTCTTCTATTTCTGAGATAATCTTATTTATTCTCTCTTCAAATTCTCCTCTATATTTAGTTCCCGCAATTAAAGAAGCCATTGACACACTATAGATTTTTTTATCTAACAATTTATTAGGTACACAGCCCAAGGCAATTTTCCTAGCTAACTCTTCTACTAAAGCCGTTTTTCCTACTCCTGCTTCTCCTATTAGTAAAGGATTATTTTTATTCTTTCTCAGTAAAATCTCAATCATTCTATTAATTTCTCTATCTCTACCCACCACACTTTCATCACTATTCAAACAAACTTTATTTAGATTAATCGCAAACTCATCTAAAAACAAATTTTCCGCCTTTTCACTGGCTTTATACTTAAACTCTTTCGCAAACTTTTCATATAAATAATCTATGTCTATATTCATACCCATTAAAATTCTATTCGCTACTCCCTCGCCCTCTTCTAATAAAGATATGAACAAATTATATGTACTAATCAAATTATCTTCACCTTTATTATATAAAGTAGCATTCTCTATTACTCTTTTTAAAAGTGGCGTAAATAAAAACCAATCATTCGCAACCTTACCCACTCCTACTACTTTTATAAGTTCATTTTTAAATGTTTCATAATCTATTTTATATTCTTTCAAAATCTTTGTAATTTCTAATTTTTCATTACTTAATATTGCCAGTAGTAAATGTTCTGTTCCCACGTAAGGATGTTTTAATTCTTGCATTTCTTTTTTAGCCATAATAAGTACTTTCTGTGCATCCGCATCAAATTTATAAAACATCTTTATCATCTCCCACTATCATTTTAAATCTAAAAATCTCCTACAAGCAAGAAAACTCATCCCCAAAAATAAGACAAAATAAGCAAAAAAAAGAACCTCAAAGGTCCTCTTAATAAATAAATTTAACTTTTAGATTACTGCTAATATTATGAATAAAATTAATAATACTACTAAGAATTCTAATAAGAATTTCCAAGCATTCTTTAGCCAATCTTTATAATTTACTTTTAAGTATGAAAGTACACCCATTAATACTAAACTTGAAGGAGCAACTAACATAGTTAAACCATATAATGATTGGAACATAATACCAACAATTGTGTAATTATCTGAATTAGTTACTTTTGATACATAATAAGGTAATACACTTTGGAATACATAAGATGGGTCAGAGTTAAATAAACTTGCTAATATAGCTACTAAAGAAGTTGTTGCTATATTGAACCCTTTTGATAAACCTAAAATTGCCTTATAAATAACTAATTGGAATGGATGATATGTAACTAATACTAATATTGTATATACAAATAACGCAATAGCTGCTGGAGCCAATGCTTTTTTAGCACCCTTAACAAATCCATCAAAAATATCATTAATCTTAACTTTATAAATTAAAGCAAAGATTAGTACCAATAATCCTAATGGTAAGAACATATCAGTAATTGACCATTCACCAAAAGCATTAAATGTACCTAGTAATTTAGCAAATATTGGGAATCCAAATAATTCAAATTTTTGAGTGTTTTCTGTTAACTCAGTAAAGACTTTAACACCAAAACCATATTCTCCCCAAGGAATAAATGCTAATACAAGTAAAATAAATAATAAACTAAATCCAATTACAAATGGCCAAATTTTATGTTTACTATTAACAATAGTAGGAACATAACCTTCCATTTCATCAGTACCAACACTTTCCTTAACAACAATAATGTCTTCATCTTTTAGTGCGGCCTTATTATTGTTTTTAGAAGATTTGCCCTTCTTCTTTGTAGATTTCTTATTATTTGAAGTTTTAGCTGCTTTAGAAGTTTCTCCTTTTTTCTCATCTTTCTTAGGAACTTCAATAACTTCTTCTTCTACTTCTATTTTCTTAATAGATTTCTTTTCCAACTTATCACCTTTTTTAGTTTTATCTTTCTTAATATACATAAATACATTAAACATTAAGATAATTAGACCTAAAACTAGAATAACAAATCTCATTCCAATTTCAAAATCAAAATCTAATGATAAAGCTGATAATAATGAAGCTATATTGCTATAAGCATAAGTTGTACCAGCAAGACCAACACCAATTGAACCAACTACTGTTAGAGCTGCCACTACTTTATCATAGCCCATCAATAAGATAAGTGAAACAACAAATGGAATAAAGATAGCTAATCCAATTTGTAAACCACAAATTGATGTTAATACTGCAAATAAAATCATCATAATAGCAAGTACTAACTTTTCTTTTCCACTAACTTTAGAAACTATCTTATCTAAAAAGCTACGATATGCAGGAATTTTGTATAAAATTCCATAAAAACCACCAACTAGAACTATGAATAAAACAATATATCCAAAATATGAAATTGATGTTAATGGATAATTGAATAAATCAAATAGTCCCATTTGAACGCGTCCTTGTTCAGCATACTCACCTGAAAAATATGCAGCTGGAAAAATCCAAGTAAGTACCATGAATAACAATAAAGTTATAAGAACGGCTTTAATTGCATTATGTTTCTTCATAATTAACCTCCCACTATAATTATAGCTTTTTAAAAATTAATTGACAAGTATTTACCAATTTTTTTTGTGAAAATTTTGTGATATTTAAAAGAAAAATGAGTACTCCCGCTTTAAGGATTACTCAAGTTTAATAAACTTAGCTTAACTTATTTATTATATTTATCTTGTTGTAGTTTTTCTAAATAAGATTTATTATACAAAACATTAGCCCCAAGAAAAGAAACATCAAACTCAAATAAAAAAGGTTTATAAACAAAATATGGAACACTAACAGTATAAGGAAGTGATTGAATCACTATATCATTTTTTAATGAATCATCATCAACAATCGTACTAGTCATTTTACCAGTATTATTATCATTATTATCATTAATTAAACCCTTAGAAATTGATTCATATAATGTAACTGAATCAGGACAATGAATTCCTAAAAGATTACAAGCTTCTTTTGTTTTCAAAAAAACATCCCACACCAAAGAAGAATCTACATCACCATTTTCTTTCAAAGTTTTATTCCAATTATATAGATATTGCATAAAACCAATAACCCTTGATAAAATACCAATTTTTTTAGGAAAATCTCTATCAATAAATTTTGCATAAGGATGAAGAGTATAATAATCATCTTCAGAATATTTTTCTTTTGAAAAAGGACTATTTTCATACTCTTCTCTTACATTAGTTTGTGCAAATACTTTATAAGCTTCTACTAATCTATTAGTTAAATATGCCATAGTTTCTTTATTATCCTGTTTTTGCATTTTTTCTATACTCTTTTGTATTTCTAAAATTAATTTTCCTGTAATTAAGACATTTTCTTTAATAATTTTTTCATAATAACTAATATCATATTCTCCTGTTTCATCTAACCTAGATTTTCCATTTAAAACTAAATTATCAATATCATCTAAAGCAATATCATAATGACCATAATAAATCATAAAGATGCCTCCTACTCTATTAATATCTTAATTTTTTTCAGTAAAAATGTCAATTCCTTTTCAAAAAGAAAAAGCTCAAACTAATAAGTTGAACTTTATTAAAAATTTATTTTAAATTACTACCTCTCTGTTTTTCTAAATATGATTTATTGTACCATACATTAGCGCTAGGATAAGCAACACTCATTTCGTATTTAAAAGCTCCTTCAGTAGTAAAGTAAGGTGCACTAACACTATAAGGAAGCGAATCAATTAAAACATCGTGTTCTAATGCATTATCTTCATCTACAGTAACAGTCATATTTTCACTTACAAAATCATCATCAACTAGCCCCTTAGAAATTGCTTCATACAACGTAAATGCATCAGGACAACGTATTCCTAGATTATTACAAGTATCTTTTGTCTTCTTAAAAACTTCCCAAAACAAATCGCTATCAACATCACTCTTTTTTTCTAAAGCTTCATTAAAATTATAAACTTTTTTCATAAACTTTATAATATCAGAAAAACTATCAAATTTTCTCTGAAAATCTCTTTCAATAAATTTTGCATAAGGATGATTTACAAAATAACTAGCCGTTAATGAATGACTATTATCATTATTATATTCTTCTCTTACATTAGACCTTGCAAATACATTATACACACTTATTAAATCTTTTGTTAAATTAGCCATAGTTTTTTTATTTTTCGGACTTTTCATTTTTTCTATACATTGCTGAACTTCTAAAATCAACCTTCCTATGAGTATAACATTTTCATTTATAAGCTTTTCATAATAACTAATATCATACTCTCCTGTTTCATCTAGTCTAGATTTTCTATTTAAAATTAAATCATCAATATCATCTAAGGTAAAAGAATTCATAAAATCTATCTCCTCTCCATTTTTACAATACTACTATTCACTATTTTACTAACATTCTAATTTTTTTTAATAAATTTGTCAATCATGCTTCAAAAAAGAAAAAAGCTCAAAACTATTTAAAGTTGAACTTTATTATTTATTTTAAATGACCACTTTGTAGTTTTTCTAAATATTCTTTTTTACAGCTAATTTTCCATTCAGTTAAATTTAATTCAGACTTCCCAGATGCACAAATCTCAGGAACGGTGATACTATAAGGAATGGAAAACACCATTATATCATCAGCTATTTCATCATTTGTATTAATAGTAGCATTAGAAAAATAATAGCAACCATCATATTCTTCATCTTTTTTACAAGCTGCTATAAGATTTGAAGCTTCTTCAGACAAACTAATAGAATTAGAAGAATGAATACCTAAAAGATTACAAGCTTCTTTAACTTTCAAAAAAAGTTCCCATAATATTTTCTTATCCTCCATACTTGTATCTTTAAATGAATAATTATTATATACAACAGACATAAAATTTATAATTGACGTAAGATGTTTAAATTTGTTAACAAAATTATGACAAATAAAACTTGCTTCTGTTGCCCTCATATCAAGATATTCTTTTTTTACATCTGATTGTTCAGTTTTTCGATATGAATTTATCAAATCTCTTGAAAAATATAACAAAACACTTTTAATTTTTTGACTTTGTATTTTTTCTAAACTTTCTTGCATTTCTATTATTAATTTACCTATAATTATAATATTTTCATTTATAACTTTCTCATAATCCTTTAAATTATAACGATTAAAGTCTAATCTATCTCTACCTTTCAAAGCAAAATCATCTAATTGATCTAATCTTAAATTACTATTCATACTTTTCTCCCTTTTTATTTATCATTAGGTTTCATTAATGGGAACAATACTACATCTTTAATATTTTGAGAATTTGTAAGTAGTTGAATAACTCTATCTATTCCCATACCCCAACCGCTAATTGGTGGCATACCACATTCCATAGCCATAATATAATCATTATCCATAGGCATAGCTTCCAAATCCCCCTTAGCTTTCAAACTAGCTTGTTCTTCTAGTCTTCGCATTTGTTCTTGCGGGTCTACTAATTCTGAATAAGCATTTATAATTTCAGCTCCATTAATTATTAATTGGAAACGGTCTGTTATTTCTTTATTTGTATCATTTGCTCTAGCTAATGGACTTAAGCTAATTGGATGTTCTGTTAAAAACGTTGGATTAATTATATTGTTTCTCGCTACTTTTTTATATAATTGGTCAACTAAATTACCATATCCTAAAGCTTCAAGTGGTACTTCACTATCTATTTCAATATTTTCTTCTTTTATTTTATTAAGTAAGCTTTCTTTAGTATTATATTGATTTATATCTATATTACTATATTTTAATATTAAATCTCTAAAACTAATAACTTCCCATTCTCCACTCAAATCAATTTCTTTATCCATTATAGTAATAGTCAAAGTACCAAATAATTTTTGAATTATACTTTGAAGCATTTCTCTTAAAAACTTCATATTATCTTTATAGTTATAATAAGCACAGTAACCTTCTATCATAGTAAAGTCTTGCAAATGCTGTTGGTCTATACCCTCATTTCTAAAACATCTAGCTATTTCAAATACTTTAACAAAGCCCCCTACTATGGCTCTTTTTAAGTAAGTTTCCGGAGCAATTCTCAAATACATATCTATATCTAAGGCATTATGATGTGTAACAAAAGGTTTAGCTGTAGCTCCACTAGCTTTATTATTAAGAATAGGTGTTTCTATTTCAATATAACCAGCTTCATCTAAATAATTTCTAAGTTCTCTAATAAACTTACTTCTAAATAAAAATTTATTTTTAGCTTCATCACTAGTTATTAAATCAAGATATCTTTCTCTATAAATAGCTTCAACATCGACAACACCGTGAAACTTTTCTGGTAAAGGTCTTAAGGCTTTTCCTAAGAATTTTATTTTTGATGCTCTAATTGTTTTCTCTCCAGTATAGGTAGTGAATACTTCTCCCTCTACTCCAATAAAGTCACCTAAGTCATAGTTAGCTTTAAAGTCATTATAAGCTTCTTCTCCTACCATATCTAATTTAACAGATATTTGTATTTTACCACAAATATCCCCAATAGTTAAAAAGCTCATCTTACCCATTTTACGCATTAGAATAATTCTACCTGCTACTCTAACACCAGTAACGCCATCTTCTAATTTCATAGCATCTTTTAATTCATAATTAACTTCATATCTATCAGGATAACATTCTTTTATATTTTTTAACTTTTCTCTTCTTACTATCTCTTGCTCGCTAAGTTCTCTCATATATACTCCTTCTTTTATAATTTTACTACTTCGGTATGAACTATCTTATCATGAATACCTTGTCTTTTAGCACTCCACATAATCATAAATGCTGAAATAACTAAAACGGCATATTGTATCATTTCTAAAGTCGCAACTCCATAGAAGTAAACTGTTTCACCAGCAAATAACATAAAACAAAATGAAATTATTTCAAGTAAAATTGAGTTTACAATTAATGCTCTTACAACCATTTGATTCATACTTAACTTTCCATTTTCTGCTACTACTTTTATTTTTAATAACTTTTTACCTAAAGTTTGTCCATTATTATATAATTGGAAAACAGCAAAGTACAAAATTTCACATACTAAAGTCACTAATGTAACAATACCATTACTCTTAGCACTTTGATATGTTAATGATGACATCTCTGTAGCATAAGTTTTCATATCTATTTCTGCACTAGTATATTTTTCAATTACCTCCATTGATTCATTACTAATCTTTTCAGCATTATCATTATCAATAAATGGATATACTAGTAATGAAGCAATAAATGATACTAAAAATACATCTATTATAAAGGCAATAAATCTTTGTAAAAATGTAGCTTTTTCTTTTTCAGTTTTTTTCTTTTTATCTTCTTTAGTAACAGTAATTTCTTCTTTTACTTCTGCTTCTTCTTTAATTTTTACTTCTTCTTTTTCTACTTTAGTAGCATTAACTTTCTTAGTACTATTTTTTTTCGTACTAGTACTATTCTTTTTAGTATTTGTATTATTTTTTTTAGCAGTTGTTTTTGTTTTCTTTTCTTCTTCGCTATTCTTCATAGTTACCCTCCTCAAATTCATTTAATATCTTGATTATATCACGAATATCAGAAGTTTGATAGACCTTATTTTTAAGTATTTTGGAAAAAGGCATTCCTTTAAAATACCAAACTATATGATTTCTTATTTCTAAGGCTGCTAGTCTTTCTCCTCTAAATTTTACTAGGTAGTTTAAGTGTCTTTTTAATACTTCAAATCTTTCTTTAGTATCAACATCTAATAAAGGTTTTCCCTCTAAATAATTTAGGCTATTTTTAATAAGCCAAGGATTACCTAATAATCCTCGTCCTATCATTACTGCATCACAACCTGTTTCTTCAAGCATTCTTTTTACATCTTCACAAGTTTTTACATCACCATTACCAATGACCGGTATACTAACTGCTTCTTTTACTTTTTTAATTATGCTCCAGTCCGCTTTACCACTATATCCCTGACTTCTCGTTCTAGGGTGAATAGCTATTGCACTGGCTCCTGCTTTTTCAATAGCTTGAGCTACTTCTACTGCATTAATACTATCAAAATCCCAACCACTTCTAATTTTAACCGTTACAAAAGCCGAAACATTACAAACAACTTCTCTAACCATTTCATATACTTTTGAAGTATCTTTTAATAAATTAGAACCTGCTTGACTTCTAACAGCTACTTTGTATACAGGACAACCCATATTAATATCAATTATTTTAACATTATATAACTCTACTAACTTCTTAGCAGCCTCCGCCATTACTTTAGGATTACCTCCAAATATTTGTACAGCTACTGGTATTTTTAAAGTATCTATTCCTTTTAACATATCAAAGGTTTTTTTATTATTTCTAATAACTGCTTCACTACTAATTAGCTCCGTAACAGCATACCCAACACCCATCTCTTCACATATTTTCATATAAGCTGCATTAGATATTCCTGCCATAGGGGCCATTACTATATTATTTTTAATTTCAATATTTCCTATTTTAAACGCCATACACATCACCGAACTAAATAATTTTTAAACTTCATTTTCCCTTAACAATTTCATTATAAAGCAAACATTTGTTTTTGTCAATTAAACACATTAGCTACTTTTTATTTTAAACATTTTTGAAACAAGCTAACATTTCCATTCCTTTTATATAGCAATCATATATTCTTTTAATTTCCTAACAAATTGCCTAATAAGTTTCCTAACAAGTTTCCTAATAAATTTTTTCACAAGAAACCATAATCAAAAAAAAAGATTTATTTTTTCTTTTTTAACAAATCTCTTATTTCTTCTAATAAAACAACTTCATCACTCTTTTTAGGTTCTTCTTCTACTTTTTCTTCGTGTTTCTTTAATTTATCAAATAATCTAACCATAACAAATACACATAAAGATATAATTAAGAAATCAATAATAGACTGAATAAATTTACCATAAGCAATAGTTGCATTAGAAATCTTAAAGCTTAAATCAGAAAAATTAAGTCCACCTAATAATACTCCAATAGCTGGTGTAAGCATATCATTAACTAAACTAGTAACTATTTTACCAAAAGCACCACCTGCAATAACACCGACAGCCATATCTACTACATTACCACGTGAAATAAAATCTTTAAAAGCATTAGCTTCGTTTTTTAATTTTCCTAATTCTTTCTTACCTAATTCTTTATCAATTTTTTTAGCCATACTTACCTCCTTGGCATATATTATATTTTTTTTCCAAGAAATTGCAAGCATTATTTGCTCTTTGAATTATTATCAGTAAACTCTACATTAACATTATCTTCTTTTAACATTTCAGCTGCCATTATCCTTTGCATATTTTCTTCATAAGATGTTACTTGTGACAAATACGCTTCTAATAAATCTGGATTAGCTAATTGCTTAGCAATTTGTTCTTCGCTTAATCCAACTTCTTTTAAATACATTCTTACTTTTTTTATCTGTTCATCTCTCATATGTTCTTCCTCCTATACTTACACTTTAAGTATAATAGTAATTCTTTATAATCGCAAGCAAATTTTATTTTAATCTTTCTTTATATCTATTCAAATTTATTTCTTTAGTAAACATCATCTTTTCATAAAGTCTATTACATAGATTAAAACAATTCGCATGCGAAGCATGATTTAAAAATGAATTCCAACAAACTAACACTTTATGATAATTTAAACTATTATTTTCATACCTATAATTCCATTTACTAATCTTTTTTCTTATTTTTCTAACACTTCTTTTTCTAATAAGCTTATATGTTTCAAATATCCTATAACCACAAAAATCTAATCCCATACTACTAAAATAATATCTACTTTTAGGATTTAATTTAAGATTCAACCTTTCATCTAAAAAGACTTTTATTTTTTCAAATACCTCTTTAGCTTTCATTTTATTTTCTACTAATAATATAAAATCATCCATATACCTAGCATAATATTTTATATGTAACTTATGTTTAACAAACTTATCCAATTCATTCAAATAAATATTAGCAAAGTATTGAGATGTATAATTACCAATAGGTATTCCAATATTAGAAGTAGCCCTCTCATAAATCATTTTTCTAGTAAATTCTAAAAGCTCTTTATCTTCAATAAAACTACTCATTAATTCAAATAATATATCTAAATTTATTGAATAAAAATACTTACTAATATCACATTTAATTATATAGTAATTATTATATTTCTTCTTCATAATACGCATATACTTTTGAACTACATTACTAGCTTTATGAATCCCTCTCTTATCAAGACAAGCATAAGTATCTTTAATAAATCTTTTCATTATATATGGCTTTATAAATTCACCTATATACCATTGATGAACTATTCTATCTACATATGGTAATGATAAAATTTCCCTTCTTTTAGGCTCATATATAATAAATTTCCTATACTGTCCAACGTAATAAGTATTATTTTTTATTTTTTCCATTAAGTTTATTAAGTTTGTTTCCAAATCTATATCAAATTCAAGTATTTCTCTTTTTATTTTTTTATGTTTTCTAGCTCTTAAATAAGCATTATAAAAGTATTCAAATTTTAATTTATCTTGTAATTTAGTTTTTAATTTTTTTGGCACGAAGATATCCAGCCTCCTAATAAATTCCCTATATTAAATTTTTTTTATTCCAAGCTAAGCAATTTTTAGAACTAATATATTTTTTTCTATATGCTATTCTAATTAAGGCTTTTATAAATTTTAATTTTATATCTAACTCATACAAGTATTTTAATTTATCTTTTCTATCAAAGACTCTATATGCATACAAAATATCTTCTAATCCATTATAAGTTGCTTTTCTAATATCTATATTTAATCCAAAACGCTCATTCTTAGGAAATTTAATTAAAATATTTGTAGTATAAAATATAAGTTCTAAATACTGTTTATATATTAATAAATCTTCTACTCCTTGAATATCTTTAGTTTGAGTTATATTATTCATTATTAATTTTCTCCTTAAATTCTATTAGCCATTAATGAATTTTATAAATATTTAAAGTTCTATGTTTTCAATAATTTCTTTTTCATTTTTGCTAAACAGTCTATTAAAGAAAAAAGCAGTCACAAATTTTTAAATTGTACTACTTTTTGTCATCATCTAATATTCGGCTTACCTACTAACTAGGTGATGACTATTTGTGTGTTTATTTGACTTAGCAAAAAGGAATTTACTCTCTATGACAAGACTCCCCAAAATATCCTTGAATATAAATATAGGAGCAATTATTATTTTAATCGTTTGCCATAGTCTAAGCGCGAAAGCCAAGCGACAAGAGTTGTTGCTGTTGGAATTGCCATTGTTGTTGTTCACGTTGAACACTCCTGCATTCGTGGTATTGTTGTAGTTGCCGCCGCGTTTGAACCACGGGTTACTGCGGTTGACAAAGTTGGCATAGCAAAACAACCGAGAAACAGAGAAACTTTTTACGAATAAATCCCTAGCGCCCACCTCTGGAAAAAGAGGAGGTGGGCGCAGGCCAAAGCAAAAGAGTAAATCGCTTACGCTCTATGGCGCGAAAGCCAAGCGACAAGAGCTGTTGCCGGCGGAATTGCCATGGAGGACGTTCACGCCGAACACTCCTGCAGACGTGGTATAGCTGTAGTAGCCACCACGTAGGAACCACGGGTAACTGCGGTTAACAAAGCCGGCATAATCACTGTACCAACTCGAAGTTTCTGATAAAGCGTGGCCATAACACACCCCTCTATTACAAGCTGATTCCGGTTTTGCTGATGACCAAGTGCTTGATGTTGGATTAGCACTTTTATATTTATTATAATATTTTTCATTTGGCAAACCATAACTTCCTGTTGCACCTCCACTACTACTTAACCCTTTAAATCCAGATGAACCTGTTGCGATTTTTCCAGCATTATCTTCTACTCCCTGTTCATCATACTCTAATACGCCCATTACATACTCATACGCTCCTCCTGACATATCGTATATTCCTGTTATATTTCCTGTTGTTGAGGCACCAGGTCCTGCTTGACCTTGACCATCTCCTAAATTAGTCATATCATTATATGCATATTTTGTTGCTGAACTACTAGCACTTGGTCCTCCTCCACTATGTCCTGTTATATAGCCACCGTCATTATTTATATATACTTCTTTATTAGCTCCTGTATATTCACTGTTTCCATATTTACCGTATCTACTTTGTGAAAGGTAGGCTACTGCTCCCCATTCATCATTTTTCATCATATGCAAGTCACCACTATTTTTATCAAATCCATAAGTATCTGCATAACTTACTTGCATACTTCGGGACATAAAGTAAAAATTACTTACCGTTTTACTTCTTATTGAAGTTTTATTCGGCTTTACAGTTACACTACTTACATCACAACTTGTATTTGTACAACTTGAAACTGTACCTGTTGGCTCAAATTTTGAAACCCATATTCCTCCTCTTTTTTTTGGAGTATTTGTATCAGTTTCAGGAAAATCAAAAGCTTCATTTGTATACCAACCACTTACTTCATCACCTATGTATTGAGCACTTCCTGTTTCTCTTTCATCATCTTTCGATATGAATTTTACATCTATTTCTCCTGGCAATTTTTGGGTTGGCATTGTACAAGATGTTTTCTTACCATAATAATTTGTTCCGTCTTCACTTTTTATTGTATATGAATATCTTGGTATCCACACCCACATTGTGTTTATGGCAGACATTGGTATTACTGTATCTACATCTGCAGTTTTATAATAATTTCTATCAACAGATTCTGTACCATATTTTTCTACTTTTTTAATTGTATTTCCTTCTACATTAGTTATTTTATATAATTCACTACAACTCGTTGAACCGTCGCGGCACATATATTTTCCTATATCATTTAGACTATAATCGTGACTTTCTACATTTTTCAATGAATAAGTTCCTGAAACACCGTCTAATTCATAACTTGAAGCAACTTCATATTCATACATTTGAACCCATTTATAATTACCAGTTGAAGCTACTGTTAAAGGTTCTGCTAAATCACTTGGTACCACCAAATTACTTATAGTTGCGGTATCTTCGCTGTTTCCATTACCACTATTATCCTTAGAATAATCAGCTACAATAGTATAACTAGCATTTGCCTCCAAAACTTTAGAAAAGCTATTACTACTATTTCCTGACAAATCGGTAACAGCAGATTCACCATTAACTTTTATATTCAATTTATCATATTTTTGTTCACTTGAAACTTGATAATCAAAAGATAATGTTCCACCTGTAGAGCCTGTCTTGAATTTCAATGTTAAATTACTTGTCGTACTATCTTTTCCCTGATTTGTACTTTTATATGAATTATAAACTTGATTTACAAAATTAACTTCTTCAATACCATTAGACTTTGGTGCATAACTATTCGCTACTACAGTTACGGCATTGGCCCATTTTTGACTAGCATAGTCATACCATTTATTATCTAAGTTACTTTCATCTGCTTTTCGCCATTCACCTGTTGTTTCACTAGTTGCTTCATAATATACCGGTATCATATCACCATTTAATTCTGGTGCATTTGGAGTAGTAGGACTTTCTGTAACTGGTGAATATCCATTTATGACAACATCTCCTGTTACACTTGGAATTATTATAGTTCCATTTGAAAAAGTATAATTAGTATAATTTCTGCCACTCATTGTAACACTACATACTTGAGCATCTTTTCCTAACTCTTGACTTAGTTGTTCTCCCTCCATTACTCCTTTTATATAATCATCAGTATTACCTAAACCACTATAAGTAATATCAAATATTTGTCCAAATTCAATTGTTAATAAATATGTTTTCGTTTCAGCAGTAGTAGAATTAAAGGTAATTATAAAAGTCTTATCTTCTCCTGGACCTACTAACTTAGTACCAATAATTCCCTCCTGTATCTCTACATTATCATCAAGTCCAATTATATCTATAATACCCATACTTACATTAGAATAATTTGTTACTTCAACTGTATAAGTAATACTTGTTTCTTGTTCTTCGGTGTTTGTATAACCTAGCTTAACTTGATGTTTAGAATAGTCAGAGTATTCTATAACTACATCACTAGGCATATCCTTAGCTACAAACTTAGTTACCCTAACATCTTCTTGAGGTCGATAGTTTACATCTCCCGTAATACTTAAATTACTATTTAAAGCAGAATAACCTATACTCATACCTATCACAACAACCGCTATTAAGATTAATATAAACTTATTGTACTTTTCCATTATCTTTAAACACCTTTTTTCCACCAATTATATTTTTACCTAACTATATCATACCCCCCCCCCATACTGTCCTGTCAAGTGGCTTTATAAAATTTTTTTCTTTTTTTCACAATAATTTAACTTGCATAAAAAAAGAGTATCTCTACTCTCTTTAAACATCTAATTCTTTTAATAATTCTGCCTTAGTCATTTTAGAATAATTCTTTATACCCTTAGCTTTAGCTATTTCTTTTAACTTAGTAATTGATAAAGCTTCTAAATTACTCTCATCTTCTTCAGGCATATGTCCATTTTTAACTAAATAATCAATTTGCTCTTTAGTTAAAGTTTCATATTCTAACAAACTATCAGCTATTAATTTTAACAAATCAGTATTCTTCTTAATAATCTCCGTTGCTTTCTTATGACAATTATCTATTATCTTACGCATTTCCATATCAATTTCATTGGCAACTTCATTAGAAAAATGTTGTGATTTATTATAATCTCTTCCTAAGAAGACACTACCAGCTTGTTGCTCAAATTGAAGTGGTCCTAAATCACTCATACCATACTCAGTAACCATACTTCTTGCTATTTTAGTGGCTTTCTCAAAATCATTATGAGCACCTGTTGTAATTTCACCAAAAACAACTTCCTCAGCAGTTCTACCACCTAACAATCCTGTTATTTCTTCTAACAAATCAGTCTTAGTAGAACATAATTTCTCTTCACTAGGCACCATCATATTATATCCACCAGCAGAACCTCTTGGAATAATAGTAACCTTTTGGACATCACTAGCATTTCTTAACTTCAAACCAATAACTGCGTGTCCTGCTTCATGATAAGCAACTAACTTCCTATCATTTTCACTATACTTGTGTGATGTCTTAGCAGGCCCCATTAATACTCTATCAGTAGCCTCATCAATTTCACTCATAGTAATAGCATTCTTATTTCTTCTAACTGCCAGTAAAGCTGCCTCATTTAATAAATTCTCTAAATCTGCTCCACTAAATCCAGGCGTTCTCTTAGCTAAATTCTCTAACGTAATTCCGTCTGCTAATATTTTATTTTTCGCATGAACTGCTAATATTTCTTCACGACCTCTTACATCAGGTAAATTAACTGTAATTTGTCTATCAAATCTACCTGGTCTAAGTAAAGCTGGATCTAATACATCAGGTCTATTAGTAGCGGCAATTATAATTATTCCCTCATTTGCGCCAAATCCGTCCATCTCAGTAAGTAATTGATTAAGTGTTTGCTCACGTTCATCATGACCTCCACCTAAACCAGTACCTCTTTGTCTTCCAACAGCATCAATTTCATCGATAAATATTAAACAAGGCGCCGTTCTCTTAGCTTGTTGAAACATATCTCTAACACGACTAGCTCCAACACCAACAAATAACTCAACAAAATCAGAACCACTTATAAAATAAAATGGCACATCTGCTTCCCCTGCTACTGCTTTCGCAAGTAAAGTCTTACCAGTACCTGGAGGCCCAAATAATAACACTCCCTTAGGTATTCTAGCTCCTAATTTTTGAAATCTCTTAGGATTCTTCAAGAAATCAATTAACTCTTTAACTTCTTCTTTTTCTTCTTTTAAACCAGCTACATCTTTAAAAGTAACTTTATCTTTATCACTATTTAATTTAGCTTTACTCTTTCCAAAATCCATAGAACTCTTATTACCAGCCAATTGCTTATTAAAGAACCAAAAAGCTAAAACAACAAGTAACACTAAAGGTAACACATTAACTATAATTAACCAAAATGATGAAGACTCTGGGTCATCTCTAGTAGTAAATTTAAAATCTTGTGTATCACTAGCATCAACAATTCTCTTCATAACTTCTTCACTTAAAGGAAGTCTAGCTGTAAAATACTGATTTTTCTTATACCCCTCTAATTTACCTGTAACTTCATAAGTATAAGCACTTCCTCTAGTTACTAATTCTAATTCTGTAATTTTTTCATTTTCAAGTTTTTCATTAAACTCATCATAAGTTAAAATCTTCACATCTTTATTTAATACTGCAAAAGTATAATAAACTCCAAGCATAATTATTGCTAAGAACAAATATGGAAGTAACCCCTTTTTAATATTTTTCTTATCTATACCATTATTCATTATTTTCCTCCTCTAGTCATACTTCAAGACTATATCATAACTTTCATTTCTCTTTTTGTCAAATTTTGATTTTTTAATACCCGGTATCCAAACTACTTCTCCTTTGGAATCAACTACTATCGGCCAAATATCTCTTTTATCTAAAGCTATCTTTTTATCTATAAATATATCTTTAACTTTCTTAGTACCATTTAAACCTTTAACTTTCATCTTATCTCCTAGTTTTCTTGACCTAACTATTAAAGGCAAACTAACTTCTTTACTATTAAGTCTACATGTATTATTACTATTATCACTAGTATCATTTATTCTTTCTATAGTTCTATTATTAGGTAATAATACCGAAGAAGACATCTCTATTTCATAACTAGTAATTTCAAATGTATCTCTTTTTAATTCTAACACATTATATATCTTACTCGCAACAACTTGATTAGGTAAATTAACATAGCTATTAGCTTTTTTATTTTTAATTAGATTAAATATTAATTCAATATGCTTATCATTTACTAATATTAAATCATCTTGATAAAATTCATTTAACATATAATAAATTATTTCTTTCTGAATAAATTCATCTTCTAATAATAATTTATCAATAAGTATATGCCCCTCTTCACAAACTCTTTTTATAGCTTTATCTCTTTCTTTCTCAATAAATTTATAAGCACTATGCAAATTATTACTAAATTTCAAAAATTTCAAATGTACATTTTTCTCTTCTTCTTTCAAAAAAGGCACTATATATTTTCTATATCTATTTCTAGTATATTTATCTTTACTATTAGAACTATCTATAAAATATTTTACGTTATTTTCTTTATCATATTCTAGTAACTCATCTTTAGTATATCTTATTAATGGTCTTATTATTTTATAATTACCCATATCTACTATTTCTCTAAAACCACTATATCCATTTAAATTAGACCCTCTAACTAATCGCATTAAGATAGTTTCCATTAAATCATCGCCATGATGAGCCGTCATTAAGTAATTAGCTTCATATTTTAAAACTAGCATTTCAAAGAAGTTATATCTAATATTTCTAGCTTCATTATGAAAATTATCATCTCCATATTCTTCTATAGTCATACTTTCAAAAAGCAAATTATTCTCCTCACAATATTCCTTCAAAAAAGCTTCTTCTATAGAACTTTCTTTTCTAATATTATGATTTACATGAGCAACTATTAATGACAATTGATACTTATCTCTTAATTTTAAAAGCATATCTAACAAAGCCATTGAATCAGGCCCTGTCGAACAACCAATAACTATTTTATCATTTTTCGCTAATGTTAAGTCTTCTTCAATTTTTATCATAAGCTAGTCCTTTCTCTCGCTACATTATTATAACAAAAAAATATAAAAAAAGAATAACAAAATATATTATTCTTCTGGAATTTTTAATATATATTCTCCATCTTTTGAATAAAAATATTTTTCTCTAGCATATCGCGCTATATAATCAGGGTCTTGTAACTTAGAAGCATCTGCTCTTAGTCTTTCTTCTTCATCTTTTAAATCAACTAATTTTTTTTCTAATGTTTTTTTCTCTTGATATTTATCAAATATTTCTACCCAGTAGCGACCAATAGTAAAAGTCATAACTACTATAATCGCAATAGACCCAAGCCCTAAAAATAAAAAGCGTCTTTTTCTTTTTATCTTACTACTTTTAGCCATGACTTTATCACCTACCATCTCAAGTTATATTATAAAACAAAAAGGCTTATAATTAAACCCTCTTTAAGCCCTATTTACAAGTAATTTACACTATTTTTCTTTTTTCTTTTTCACAAAGAAATAAAGAAAAAATCCTAATAATAGTAATATTAAAAAATAATAATGCAATATTGCTTGATTTATCTTTTTAATTATAAAGAAATATAAAAGCCCCATTACACTAAAAAACATAAAGTTACTAATTATTTTTCTTTTTCTACTTCCTAAAAACAAATATCTATAATTTAACTTAACTAACATAGCGAAGAAAATACCAAAAAGAAAAGAAAAAAGCATACTGATAATTTGGATTTTTAGATTCATTATTTAAATAATCTATTAAGTATACTTTCTTCTTTATTTTTTTTAGCATTTTCCTCCATATAATTAATAGAATTAACTAATCCCTTAATAGTAACATTTCCCTGTAACGTATCAAGCTTTATTAATTCTAACCCCTCACCCTTTACAACTAAGTAACCCATTATAGTTTCTAAGATAAATTGTGTATTATCAAAATTGTCAATTTTTTTAACTCCTGTAATAACTAAATTTTTTCTTTCTAGTAAACTAATACTATGATTATAACTACTTGTATTTTCTCTTTCCATAATGTCCTCCTAGAAAATAATATGCAAGTAGTATGCTTTTTATTACAAAAATTAGTAAAAGAAAAAACCACCACTTCGGTAGTTTCAAACTCTATTCTTCTTCGTCATCTACATCTTCGGCATTTTCATAAGCTTCTAAGATAGCTTCTTCAAACATAGAACGAACTTCAGGATTAATTGGATGAGCTATATCACGGTATCCACCAGTAGCTGTTTTTCTACTAGGCATCGCAATAAACAAACCATTATCTCCTTCAATAATACGAATATCATGTACTGCAAAACTATCATCAATTAATACTGATGCTATTCCCTTCATACGAGAACCTTCTTTTTCAATTTTACGTACATTTACAGATGTAATCTTCATACGAATATTCCTCCCTCATAAAGTAATTGCACTTTATAATTACATTTTATACTAATAAAATAGAAATTGCAAGTACGTTTTTATTAGTTTTTATTAATTAAGAATTTTTAAATTATCTATTAAAACATCGCTATAACTAAAAGACCTAATTTTCTGATTATTTAGCTTTATAATAAAAATAGCGGGATATATATCCGTAATCATACCCTCAAATTCTTCTATCTGATTTCTTGCTCCTCTAAACCTAAAAGAATGCATTGCTCCTTTATTATCTCTTACTAATTGTTTTGCCATTCCAATTGTCATCTTGGATACCCCACATACATTGTTCCATTAGTAATTAAACCGCCCATTCCATCACTCCCATATTTAGTTTTTTCAATTAAGCTAATCAAATCAATACTTTGATTTCTATCAGACAAAGCTAAAGATGATGCAATAATAGCTGGGTCCAACGCATGAATATTTATTCTTTTAGGACTTGAAGCAAAGTTAGCTCCAGCTTTAATTAATTCTTCGTAATTAGACTGACACGCTCCTGCAACAACAATTAATTTATCCTGACTTTTTTCATATTTTCTAACTTCTTTAATTGCGGCAATAAAATTATTCGTATTTTGATAATTATCTAAATTTTTAATATCATTTTTCTTAGCATAATAAGCATCATGCCCCGTAATAACAACAATATCTGGTCGAAATTCCTTAATTAACTCCAAAATCTTCGAAGACATTTCTACTTCTGATAAAGATAGCCCATTAGCTTTAACGCCCATACTTTCATAAAAGCTCATACATCTTTCTAAGTATTCTTCATCACCGTCAATGTGTAGTATTTTTCCGGGTAGATAAAAATATTTATTTCTATCCATATCTAATCCTCGCAAATTAGCTTCTATTATTTTTTTATCTTCTTTAGCCTCTTCTTCTTTGGAAATTACTAAATCATCTACATCACTATCGGCATAAAGTCGTAAATCTACGCCTTTAAGTAAAGCAACATTTCCATTTATTTCTATTATTTTAAATAAAATGTCGTGTTGATGAGATATTCTAGTAACCATATCACCTATTTTAAAATTCATCTCTTCATCTCCACTTAAGTCTATGAAAAGAAAAAAAGAATTAGACTAAAAACTTAATTCTTCTTTACTATTTTTAAATATCAACAATTTTTTACAAAAAAAGAATCTATTTCATCTTCCTACTAATTACAGAAATAATAAAATTAACAATTTCTTCATCATATCCATATAATTCATGTTTTCCTTTTTCTATTGTATACAATTCTAAATTATTCTTTTTACAAAAATTTTTAATATCTTCATAAGCAACTGTCTTATCCAAAGCACCTTGTATGATTGCTATATTTTCAAAAGAGGAATTTTTAATTTTTTTATCTTTCTTTTTAAACTCATCATAACTATTTTTATAAATTTTAATATTGTTATATAAAGGCATATATTCGTTAGTATTAAAATAATTATCAGAAATACCAGTCTTATTTTCCATTATTTCACAAAAATTTATTGCTGGACACATTAATATAGTCTTTTGAATATCAAGTTTGTTTTCTAAAAGTCTATTTAAAATTACATAACCACCAAAACTGCAACCAAATAAAAATATAGGAACTTCATATTTTGAAGTAACATAGCTAATTACTTCATTTAAATAATCGATACATCTATTTAGAGTAAATAAAGAAAAACCAGTTTTATCTTCTCCATGTCCAGGAAAATCAAAAGCATAAACTCCAAAATTGTTAGCTAATAATTTATCATAAAATCTTATTGCCCAAGTTTTATTACTTCCCAAACCGTGACAATAAATAATTATTCCTTTTAAATTATTCTTTGGCATAGCACTGAAAATTTTAATTTTCTTTAAGTTACTACTAATTTTAACTCTACTATCCTTTTTTGCTATATTAATTTTATTTTCATTCATAAACAACCTCTTTAAGACAAATAATTTTAAAGACTATCTATTTTTTATTATTTTTCTCTCTTTAAAGCATTAGCTAATTCCACAAAAATTCCTACATCAAGTGCTTCCGCCCTAACAGTTAAATCAAACCCATATTTTTCTAATACCGATAAAACCACATCTAAGTCATAATTCTTCAAATTATTTTTAATATTCTTCCTCTTAAATTGAAAACTATCTCTTACTAATCTTTCAAAAAAGGCAAAGTCATCTAATTTCAATTTTTCCTTTTTCTCCGTAAAAGAAATTACTTCACTATCAACATTTGGTACAGGCACAAATTCACTTCTATCTACAAAAAATTCAAGGTTAACCTTATAAAAATAATTAAGTAACACGGTAATTGAGCCATATTCTCGTCTACCACAAGGACTAGTTAACCTATCCGCTACTTCCTTTTGGACCATCATAACTATTTTATCAAAACGTAAATTACTCCCCATTAACTTCATAATAATTGGCGTCGTTATATAATAAGGAACATTACTTACAAAAAACAATTTAGAATACTTATATTTCCCAACATCTTCCTCTAAGTTAGCCTCTAAAAAATCCTTAAACAAAACTAAAACATTATCAAAACCATTCAGTCTTTTATTAAGCTCATCTTCCAAATCCCTATCTACTTCATAGGCCAACACCATTTTTGCCTTCTTAGCAAGCCTCCATGTCATAATCGCCCCACCCGGGCCCACTTCAATTACTAAAGAATCTTTATCAATAGAAGCAATATCAACAATCCTTTCCACTACCGCCTCATTTTTCAAAAAATTCTGACCCAACTTCTTCTTAAACTTCACATCATACTTTTCCATTAATTCATCACTCGCTTTTCAAAACAACCCTATTATACTAAAAACTCTCAAAAGAAAAAAGACTAAATAGCCTTAACCTCTTTTCTATTATAAATCATTAATCTAACAATTTCATATAAAATTACCACTAACATTGGTACCAAAATACTAATTAAAAAGCCACTCGGCTTAGTCAAAAAGTTCTGAACAAAACCTATCTTCGGTATCTTCAAGACAACCTTTCCATATATATCGCCACTTCTAACTAGCCCATTATCCTCTTTATAATTATTATCCCCCTTAGTGTAATAAACATACTCCCCATTAGCCGCCTTTTCCTTACCAACTATTCTATGAGTAATAGTATAACCATTAACATTTAACTCATCATTTTTAAAAGTAATAATATCCCCAACCTGCAAATCATCATTAGACACCCTCTTAATAATAACCGCATCATTTACCTTAATAGCCGGCACCATACTTGGCGAAGCTATAACATACGCACTAAGCAAAGGGCTCTTATAATTGCCTGTCTTCACATTGTACATTAAATCACCAAAATAAAATGTCAACCCTCCAAACACCAACACTAACAAAACTAGTATCGCTAACAAGAAAGACTTCGTCACAAAATGAGTGTAATAATACATTTTTTGTAAAAGCGTATATTTTGTTTTTTCTAAGTTTACCTGTACTGACTGAACTAATGCACTCATTTTTTCACCTGCCTAATTCAATTATAATACCTCCCTTTAAAATTGACTATCAAATGCCACAAAAAAATATCTCACTTTACATAAGATATTTTCCTAGTTTACACTTTAATTCGACATATTTTAACATTTACTTAGCCTTACCAACTATACTTACTTTAACACTATAATTAGCAGGTACTGCCTCACTTACTATCGCCGTATCGGCAAGCCACATTCTTAAACGATAATTTTCTTTCTTATCATTCTTTACACTATCACTATAAATTACCATAGCCCCCCTTGGCGTACCAAGCTCGCTTTTTTCCTTTAAACCCGTAAAAGCAACCGGCTTTAATACCTCCTCAAATGTACCACTATTTTGTTTTTCTAAGTAAAATCTAATATCTTCATCTTTTATAGTTGGTGTATTTCCATACTTCTCCACATAAATTTCATAGTCAATTTGCTTTGCCTCATCCAACTCCGCATCTACCGTAAAATCAAAATACATATCGGCACTATCTAAAGTCTTACCAACTGACTCTATCAAAGGCGTTGCATTAGTTAAACTAAAAATATTTATATCATCAGTATAAGATAAAGTAACAGACCCTCCATCTTTCTTCTCTTTCTTTACCTCATCTTCTCTATTAAAGAAAATAACACAACTAATTATTAAAAATATTAAACAAAAAACACATATACTAACAATTAAAAAAACAAACTTTTTTGATGTACCCTTTTCATTCTTCATAAACTTCTTCTTCCTCCTAATAAACTCTAACGCCTAACTCCATTTTAAATTCTTTCTTCTCTTTTTCAATGGCACTCGCATCAGCTAGCCACACTCTTAATTTATATTTCTGTTCTTCCAAAGCCTTAATCTTTCCCTGATACAAAACCTTATCAGTACCGCTTTCCTTTGAAATATTCAAACTATTATAAGTAGGAATAATATTACTCTCAAAACCAGAAACCGCTTTATCATTCATATCAGTTAAATATAGCTTTATATAATTACTATCAATTTCCTTTGAAACACCTAACTTCTTTAGATATATTTCAAACTTAGCATTCTTCCCCTTTTCTTCTTTAAGGCTAAATTCCAAATACTCCTCCACATTCTCTTGAATATCCTTTTCCTCTAAACTCTTTCCCATTTCATCACCTATCGGCAATGCATTAGTAATATAAAGCAACTTATCAAAAGAACCATAATCAATATTAATAGAGCCTTGCTTACTCTTAGAATCTCGGTTAAATATGAAAATGCCCACAATTATTACCACCAACACCAAAATACTTATGCCAACTACCGTAATAATCTTATGCATTTTTGAAGCCACTTCCACAACTAACCTCCTTACAAACCCCGTATCTAGTTCTAGATTACCATAAAAACTACTTTAAGTCAAATGTATCAATAGCATTTTGTCCTGTTTTTTCAATTACCAAATCTACATCCACACAACACCTATTTGCTACCTCTTTAGCTATATATTTCAAATATTTAGAACTGTTTTGCTTGCCACGAAAAGGAACAGGCGCCAAATACGGACTATCTGTTTCTAAAACCAGATTATCTAAACCTACCTTTTCCAAAACCTCGCCCAACTTACTATTCTTAAAAGTTACAACTCCGCCAATTCCTAACTTGTAGCCCATTTTAATATAAATTTCCGCCGTTTCCAAACTACCACTAAAACAATGAATAACCCCTTTAACCTTATACTTCTTCAAAGTATCAATTGTATCTTTAACGGCCTCTCTACTATGAATAACAACCGGCATACCTAGCTCTTCTGCCAACTGTAACTGCTTTTCAAATAAACTAATCTGCTCATTCCTTTTATCCTTTTCATAGTAATAATCAAGCCCAATTTCCCCTATACCAACTATCTTCTTATTATTTTCAATTAAGCTTTTTAACTCCCAAATATCTTCATCACTCACCCTATCAACTTCTTCAGGGTGATATCCAATTGTAACAAAAACATCATCATACTTTTTACTATACAAAATAGCTTCCTCAATTCCCTTTTTATCACAACCAGAAATAATTATCTTAGAAACGCCACTCTCTCTATTCTCTCTTATAACCTCATCAATATTATCATAATATTCACAACTTAAATGACAATGCGTATCAATTAACAAACTATCACTTCTCCATTTGTTCTAAAAACTTATCTTTATCAATTCTTTGGAATAAAATCTCCGCTTGACCTAATTCATAACTATTATCTTCCACATAAGAAAGCTCTTTCTTTTCACAATTAATTTGCTTAAATATCTTAGCACTTGTTCCCGGCATAAAAGGCTCTAAGAAAACCGCACATACTCTAATAGCTTCTAACAAATTATATAAAACCATTTCCAGTCTATCTTTCTTATCTTCTTCCTTAGCAAGTACCCAAGGCGTTGTTTCATCAATATACTTATTACTAGCTCTAAGCACATTAAATATCTCACCAATAGCATCACTTACCTGCAAATTATCCATTTTCTCAAAAGTAGCTTCACGTAACTCATTAATATTCTTAATAAATTCTCTATCCACTTCTTCACTTGCCTTAGTATTTGTAACTTTTCCCTCAAAATACTTGTGCCCCATTGAAATCGTTCTTTGTACTAAATTTCCCAATATATTCGCAAGCTCACCATTAATTTTTTCAATAATAAGCTCATAACTAATATTTCCATCACTCGCAAAAGGTATCTCTTTCAATAAATAAAATCTAACGGCATCTACCCCAAATTTTTCCACTAATTCATCGGCATAAATTATATTTCCCTTTGATTTACTCATCTTATCTGAATTCATCAATACCCAAGGATGTCCAAATATTTGCTTAGGTAGTGGTAACTCTAAACTCATCAAAAAGCAAGGCCAATATATCGTATGGAATCTAATAATATCCTTACCAATCAAATGTAAATCACAAGGCCACTTATACTTAAACTCCTCTGTAGAATTATCAAAATCAAAACCAATATTAGTAATATAATTAGTTAACGCATCAAGCCATACATAAATAACGTGCTTATCATCGAAATCAACTGGTATTCCCCACGTAAACGAAGTCCTTGATACACATAAATCTTGTAAACCAGACTTAATAAAATTAATCATCTCATTTCTTCTTGCGACAGGTTGAATAAAATCCGGATGTGCTTCAATATAATCTTCCAATTGTTTTTGATATTTAGACAACTTAAAGAAATAAGCTTCTTCTTCTTTAGGTTGCACCTCTCTACCACAGTCCGGACATTTCCCGTCTACTAATTGACTTTCTGTCCAAAATGATTCACACGGATTACAATAAAGTCCTTTATAAACTCCCTTATAGATATCGCCTTTATCATACATATACTTAAAAATATGTTGAACTACCTTTTCATGTTGCTCATCAGTAGTTCTAACAAACCTATCATAACTAGTATCCATTAAATCCCAAATATTTTTAACTATAGAAGCAACTTCATCAACATATTCTTTTGGCGTAACATTAGCTTCCTTAGCCTTTAATTCAATTTTCTCTCCATGCTCATCTGTACCTGTTTGAAAATACACATCATATCCTTGTAATCTTTTAAATCTAGCTATCACATCAGCTAACACTATTTCATAAGTATTTCCTATATGTGGCTTAGCTGAAGTATACGCAATAGCAGTTGATAAATAATATTTTTCCATAACAAAAATCCTCCTTAAAATAAAAAAGCTACCATAACATAAGGACGATTAATCGCGGTACCACCTTATTTTATAATAGCTTGTATTATACACTTCTTAATAGTTAACGCCTATTAACGTTTATACCTACCTATCGATATAACTGCTCCAAAGCCATATTTTATAATTTAACTATACTCTTTCACACCATCCAAGAGTTCTCTTCAATAGCCATTTAATTATAAAACTCTTCTTCACAACATTTATGGACATAGTATAGCACATAAAATATTATTCTTCAACTATCTTTTCTAAAAAATTAACAACAAATTTAGCAAGCTTCTCATCTAACTCTGAAACTTTCTCTTTATCCGACAAAATAATAACTACTCCCAACACATCACTATTAACTAAAATAGGCAACATCACAAAAGACACCTTTTCTAGCATACTCTTCCCTATTTCTAAATCAAAAAAATTATTTTCAATAACCCTTTTTCTTTCATTCATCGCTTTTTCAACATACCCTGAAATACTTTGATTAACATATTCATTTTTATATTTATTACTAGCGGCAATTATCTTTTCTCTATCTGTAATTATTATATCCTTAGAAAAATTATTTGTAATAATATCAACTAATATATTAGCTATTTTATCTAGCTTATTAAAATTAGAATATTTTTTTAATATAATACTTTCATCTTCTATAAATATCTCCAACTGTTCAAAAGCTTTTATCCCTAAATTTCTTCTTATCTCTTTAGGCACAACTATTCTACCTAATTCATCTATTCTTCTTACTACACCTGTTGACTTCATATACTCTTTCTCCTTCTCATATATAGTTTGAGAAAAGAAAAAAGATTTATACTATTTTTCTAAATCTTCATTCAAAAGTCTTGAGTTACTAAGCGTAAACAAGTAATGGTCCGCTTGTTCTTTAACTCCATTAATTAAAGTCGTATCTTTCACAATAACTTTAAATTCAATATTCTCAAGTACTTGCCTTAGATAGGTTCCTTTTAAATATTTACCTAATTCATTTGCTAATTTTTCCTCATGAAGCTCTTCTTCATCTTTAAAAACTGTCTTTATCTTATCTAGTATTTCTGTAACTAAAGCTTCTTGTATTGTCTTCTTAATTAAATTTTTATTAGTCTTATTAACTTCTCCAAAGTCTTTTTTAGATAACTTAAATATATTAGTTTCTTTTATCATTTTAAAATCATCAACTTTTTTTATCAAACTCATCTCTCTATTTTCTTTTACTTCATCTAAGCAACCAATAACTTTCCGACGATAATTATCAATAATCTTATCCAAGTTCTCGGTATTTAAAACTATCTTTTCTTTTTTAGCCATATCCAGAAATTTAACTTTAATCAAATCCATTGCCTCTAAAGGTGGCTTTTTTAATAAAGACATAATATCTTCATCTACCAAAGTACTTGTATTCTTTTTTATATTTTCAATAATTGCTTGCTTATAATTAGCAAAATGTTGTTTTTTAAATTCTTCTACTTCTATCTGCACTAACTCACCACTCCTAGTATCTTAAATTTACTAGTTAAAAGATTATTAGTCAAGTTTATTTCCATATTTTTTACAAATTTTATCTAATAAAGACACCAAATAATAAATATGATGCTTATCTAATCTTATAATATCAAGCACAATACATAACCCATTATCTTTACTTACAAACCGAAACATATTACTAACATAAAAAGCTTCCATAAAAATATCTTCTATATCTAATTTAGCCACCACTTCCGGTATAAAGTTTAACTCAATAGAATTTTTTGTCTGTCGAACTTTCGTAATTTTTAATTTTTCTGCTAATTTTTCAAACCATTCTTCATACATATAAATAATTAAATCTTCACTAAGTTTACCAAAACGGTCTTCTAATTCTTCTTTTATTCTCTTAAATGATTCCTCATCTTCAATTTCATTAATCTTCCTATGGATAGCAATCTTTAATTCATCATCACGAACATAACTATCTTCAATATGTGTTGTAACATTGATAAGCGGCTGAGTATTATTCTCCTCTTCTTCTAAATCTTCTTTATCATCATTACTCTTTTCTCTATTAACCTCATCATTTAACATTTTCAAATACAAATCAATTCCTACTGAATCAATAAAGCCCGCTTGCTCACTACCAAGAATATCTCCGGCTCCTCTAATTGACAAATCCCTCGTCGCAATAGAAAAGCCACTACCCAATTCCGTAAACTCCTTAATAACATTTAATCTTTTCATAGCTGTTTCCGTAAGCACTTTATAAGGTTTATACATCAAATAAGCATAAGCAAACTTATCACTTCGCCCAACACGTCCTCTAATTTGATACAACTGACTTAACCCAAACCTATCGGCGTCCATTATAATCAACGTATTAACATTAGGAATATCAATACCTGTTTCAATAATTGTCGTACATAACAAAATATCGTATTCATGATTTATAAAATCAAAAATCCTACTTTCCAAATCTATCTTAGTCATTTGTCCATGAACAACAGTAATTCTAGCTTCCGGTACCAACGTCTTAATCTTTACAGCCTCTTCCTCAATAGACTGCACTCTATTATATAAAACAAAAACCTGTCCATCTCTTGCTAACTCTTTATAAATAGCATCCCTCATAATTTGTCTACTTTCCTCAACTACATAAGTCTGCACGGGATACCTATTCATCGGTGGTGTTTCAATTAAAGATAAACTTCTAATACCAACAAGTGACATCTGCAAAGTTCTAGGAATAGGCGTCGCCGTCAAAGTCAACACATCAATATTAGCTTTATACTGCTTGATTTTTTCTTTATGCATAACTCCAAAACGTTGTTCCTCATCAATAATCAACAAGCCCAAATCTCGTGCTTTAACATCATCACTTAATAATCGATGAGTACCAAAAACCATATCAATTGTTCCGTCTTGTAACCCCGCTAAAATTCTATTTCTTTCTTTAGGCGAAGTAAAACGATTCAAAAGCCCTATTGATACCGGAAAATTTTTAAATCTTTCTTTCGCATTATCATAATGTTGATTAGATAAAATAGTCGTAGGACACAAAAATAGCACTTGCTTAGAATCTAAGATAGCCTTAAAAGCCGCCACAAAAGCAACTTCCGTTTTACCAAAGCCCACATCACCACATAAAAGCCTATCCATAGGCACAGCTTTTTCCATATCTTCCTTAATAACTTGAATAGCCTTTCTTTGGTCAACAGTCAACTCATAAGGAAAATCTTTCTCAAAGTCCCTAGACATCTCATTATCCTGAGAAAAAGCATAACCTACTCTTCTTTCTCTTTCTGCATAAAGCTTAAGCAATTTAGAAGCAACATCTTTTACTTTATCTTTTACTCTAGCTTTCGTCTTCTTCCATTCACTACCACCCAATTTATTAATTTTCGGAGCCACTCCGTCTTTACCAGAATACTTAGTAAGTAAATCTATTTTCTCAACAGGTATATATATTTTATCAGTACCCTCATACAAAACTTCCAAATAATCTTTACTAATACCATTAGAAGTCAATGTCTTAATACCATTATAAACACCAATACCATGAACATTGTGAACTACATAATCACCTACTTCTAATTTAGTAATATCTTCAATTTTAGAAGTATACTTATATTTAGTTACATACTTTTTCTTTTTCTCTTGAATATTAAATAACTCATTAGCCGTTAAGACAACCAAGGACTTATACATAAAACCACTAGTCATTTCCGCTTCAATTAAATTAACTTTATTGTCTTGAATTTTCTCATCTTCAACATAAACAACTGGCATATTTAATTTTTTTATAATACTTTTTAATTGATATGACTTTAAAGCAATAATAACCGTTTTTTCTTCACTAACACATTTCCTAATAAAATTATTAATATTTTCAACATTCTCATTAAAATTATTAATTGTCTTAACATTAAAATCAACAAGCCTACCCATATCCTTAGAACGAACATTATTAAGACTCATATAATAAACAGGATAATTTGGAACAATATCTTTAAAATTAAACATATACTCCATTTTAAAATCTCTATCTTTTTCTTCTTTATATGTTGCAACTTCATTCATTATATTAAGAAAACTAGTATTTAACTGCTCATAATCTTTATAAAAGGTAATGGCTCCATCTAAATAATCAGAAATGCTACTAACCTTTTCATATTTTTGTAAGTATTTTTGCTTACCAAATTCTTCTTCCAAAACATCTTTTTCCGTCAAAAATTCAAAATACGGCTTTATTTGAATTTCTTCTATATTTTTTAAAGACTTTTGCGTATCTGCATCAAAGTAACGTATTGATTCAATTTCATCATCAAAAAATTCTATTCTAACGGGCTTATCTTCATCAACCGGAAATACATCTATTATAAAACCTCTAACTCCAATTTCTCCTGTTTTATTAACAATAGTATCTCTCGTATAACCGGCTTGTAATAGTTTTTTAACCAACTTTTCCGGTGCCCAAACATCGCCTACTTTTAGATTTAAAATGAAGGTAGCATAATTTTCCTTAGTTGGCAAAAATCTTAAATACCCCATCAAGTCTGTAATAACAATAACTTTTTTCCCACTTAAAATTTTATTAATAACTTCAAGTCTACTAACTCTTAACTCTGGTGATATAGCCAAAGCTTCACTAGTCAAAAAATCATCCATTGGAAACAAACAAACACTATCATTATAATTACTCAATGTTGCATACAACTTATTAGCTTCAAATAAACTATTCACAACTATCAAAATATTTTTCTTTTTTTCCACAAATAATTTATTTACATAAACGCAAAAAAACTCATCATTAAGATTAGTTATACTCATATCTTTTTCTATATCTAAATCAATATAATTATTAAGAAAATTCACAACTAACAACACATCCTCTCTAAACAAGTACTTTAAGACCTAAAAAAATTTTACTTTTTTTATTCTAAAAAGCAACTTTTATTTTTTATTAGCTTTTCTCTATTATTTATTTTTCTTATTATACTTATTCATTAACAAAGCAAAATCACTTACAAAATAATCATCAATAACTGAAACTAAATCAGTAAACAACTTATCATATTCTTCTAAAGTATTTTTATCAATTTTTCCAAGAACATAATCTTTTGTATCAATATTTTTATCATTATTAATACCAATTTTTAATCTTTTATATTCACTACTTCCCAAATTATTTTCAATATCTTTTAAACCATTATGGCCACCACTTGAGCCCTTATCACGTAATTTAAAATTACCAATACTCAAATCTAAATCATCAGAAATAACTAAAATATCTTTAATATCAATTTTATAATAATCAACAAACTTCTTAACCACTTCACCTGATAAATTCATATAAGACTGAGGCTTTAAAAATAAAACTTTCTCATCAAATAAAATACTTTCCATATATAAACCATTAAATTTAAGACTCCATTTATCTTTGATACCTTTAGAATTAACATATTTATCTATCATCATAAAGCCCATATTATGTCTAGTTTTTTCATATTCTCTTCCCGGATTTCCTAAGCCAACAATTAACTTCATCTAAATTCCTCCTACTTATTCATATGATATTCTTTATATATCAAAGATTTAGCTACATTTCTTTCCTTAGCTACTTTTTTTATAGCCTCATTCTCACTCATACCATCATTAACATATAATTTAACATGATTAATAACACTTATATCATCATAGTTAGTAACTTCTTTATTACCCTCAACTACTATAACAAATTCCCCTTTCAAATTAAGCTCACATTTTATAACTTCACTTAATTTTCCTCTTATGTATTCTTCATGCACTTTAGAAATTTCCCGTCCAATCGCAACTTCTCTATCGCCAAAAACATCCAAGATATTCTGCAATGTATCGTGAATACGATGAACACTTTCATAAAATATTATTGTATATTTCAAATTTTTTAAACCCTCAAGCTCACTTTTTTGCTTAGCATTCTTAGCATTTAAAAAGCCATAAAACAAAAACTTAGCCGGCTCTATACCCGAAGCCGTTAAAGCTGGAACAAAAGCCGTTGCTCCAGGCAAACTTATTACATTAAAATTATTTCTTATAACTTCCCTTACAATAATATAGCCTGGGTCACTAATAACAGGCGTTCCTTGGTCCGTAACTAAACCAATATTTTTACCCTCTTTTAAAGACTCAATAACATTAGCCTTTATTTTTTCCTCATTATACTCATGACAACTAACTAACTTATTTTTTATATCATAACTATTTAACAATTTAGAAGTTTCCCGTGTATCCTCACATAAAATAAAATCAACCATTTGTAGAGTTTTCAAAGCTCGTACCGTTATATCATCTAAATTACCAATTGGAGTTGGTATTAAATATAAACTACTCCTACCATCAAAACTTTTTTGAATCATTCACTCTTAACCTCCACCAATAATTTTTTATATTCATCACTATAACTACCGTCACTATTATATAAAATAAAAGGCTTTTCAATTTTTAAACCAACTTTTCCATTACGTTGTCCCTCAATTAATACCAAATTAGATTCCTTTTCTACCGTTTCATAAACAAATCTAATTTTCTTAGGCTCAATTCCATTTTTTCGATATAAATCAAGTATTTCCAATAATCTCTCTGGTCTATGCACTATTGCAAAATTACCATCATTACTAATAATTTTTTTTACACAAGCAAATACTTCCTCTAATGTTATTCCCACCTCATGTCTAGCAATTAATTTTTCCTCCGATTCATTAAAATAATTCTTATCCACATTCACTTTAAAATAAGGTGGATTACAAACAACTAAATCAAACTTATTAATATTGTTGGTATCACTACAAAAATCTTTCATATTTTTATTCACTATTTCAATAGCTTCATCTAACTTATTCAAAGAAACCGATTTGCAAGCTAAATTACTCAATTTTTTCTGTAACTCAACACCAATAATTTTTTTATCAGTTCTAAGAGTCATTATTAAAGGAATAACTCCATTTCCTGTACCTAAATCAACAATATTTTTATCCCTCATACGTATTGTCGCAAAGTTCGCCAACATAACACTATCTAATGAAAAAGAAAAACAATTAGTATCTTGATAAATTTTTCTATTTTTATAACCTAAAATATCATTAATTACTTCCATTACTTTTCATCCTTAGAAAATTCTATAATACCTTTTTCACCTAATTCAACTTTATAAGTTTGTTTAAAAATATCAACCTCTACAACTTTTCCCATTCCCATACTAGTATCCGCCATCATACCTAATTGGGGCAAATCAACTTTTAATTCAGAATATACATCGTTTTCATATCCTAAACAACAAAGAAGTCTTCCACATACACCGTTTATCTTTGCTGGATTTAAAGCTAAAAATTGATTTTTTGCCATATTTATAGAAACACTATTAAAGTCTGTTAAAAACGTATTACAACATAAAAATAATCCACAAGGTCCAATACCACCTACTCGCTTAGCCTTATCTCTAACACCAATTTGTCTTAACTCAATTCTCGTTCTATATTTCTGCGCCAATTTCTTAGCCAAATCACGAAAATCAATTCTATTTTCTGAAACGAACGAAAAAACTAACTGCGACTTATCCAAATTATAATAAGAATCAACAAAATTCATATCTAACCCTAAATCATTTTTACAAACTTTAGCATATGCCAAAGCTTCAACTGCCTGCTTTTTATTTTCATTATCATTTCTTATATCTGCTTCCGTACAAAGTCTTACTATTTTATCAAGAGGCAACACTAAATTTTCTGCCTTTTCTTTATACTTAGCCTTAACTACAACACCAATCTGCATACCATTTTCCGTATTAATAACTACATTATCACCCTTTTTCAAATTCCAGTCACCCGGTGAAAGATAGTATATATTTCCTAAATGTCTAACACTAACAACAACTACATCAACCATTTCTTTAATCCTCCATTACAAAATCCATTTCTATAAACTCTAAAACAATAATTTTTTTAAGTATTAACTTTCCAAAATAATTCGAGCAAACAAACAATCAAGCCAAAGTTTATAATTTACATTATACTCAAGTTTAGCTATTTCTTCTTCAATTATTGAAAGAACATTTGTTAAAAATTCAAGTTCTACTCCTTGCAAAAGATTAATAACTTCAACCGAGCAAGCATATTCTTTATTAGAACTATAATTAATATAACTAATTATTACTTGACTAATTTCATTCAAAATAATTTTAGCTTGATTCTTATCAGGCATTACCTCTGTAACTATTGTACCATAATTAATAAATAATTCATTCTTATGAATAAGATAATCTAAAAATAATTTTACATTATCATCAATATTATAATTTTCATTTTCACAACCTAAAGTTAAAAGTTGACACCTAGACAAAATAGTTTCAATTACTTGAAACCTATTTTTAGTAAGCAAAATAGCCACAATATTTTCTTCTGGCTCCTCTAAAAATTTCAAAATTGTATTAGCTGAAGAACTATTTAATTTTTCAGCTTCTTTAATTATATAAATTCTTTTATTATCAAGTAATGATTTATTTTGAAAGTCATCAATTAATTCAACCAATTGATTCTTTTTTATCCACTGACCATCTGCCTCAATAATTTTCAAATCCGGATAATTAAACGTATCTATCAAACTACCTATATTTGTCTTATCGTTTTTTAAATTATCTTTCGTACAATTACAAAGAATCATTTTAACAAATTCCAAAACATCCAAAAAGTCCTCTTCATAATTACCAACTTCAATTAAATAAGCATGGGATATTTTCTTATTATTTATATAATTATCAACTATTTCAAAAAATTTTTGCTTTACTACAGACTCCACCACTATTATCTACCTCATAATAAAATAATTTTAAATAACACTAAAGCAACTAATCCAGGTGCCCCCAACAAAAAAATCATACCTAAAGTTACAAAATTAATAGGAATAATCATATTAAAATTAACAGAAAACAAATTATAACCATATAAAATAAATGCACTAAGTATAAATCTCTTTAAACAATAAAAAATTTTATTCATACCCTTATCCTTTCCTAACAAATTTATCTCTTTATAAAGAGTATGAAAAATATTTTTAATTATTCAATTTCTTTTCTATCATTAATTGCTCTTTCCAAAGTTAGACTATCCAAATATTCCATGTCTGCACCCATAGGAACACCACTTGCTAATCTAGTAATCTTTAAATCCATACCATCTAATATCTTTTTTATATATAATGATGTCGTTTCACCCTCTATACTAGGCTTAAAAGCAAATATAATTTCCTTAAATTTTTCTTTAGTAATCCTATCAATCAAAATATCAATGCCAATATCCTCAGGATTTATCCCCTCAAGTGGAGAAATCAGTCCATTTAAAACATGATACTTTCCTTGAAAAACACCCAATTTCTCGAAAAGAATTACATTTTTGGTATCATCAACAACACAAAGTGTTCCATTTTGACGACTTTCATCTTTACAAATATAACACTCATCATCTTCAGTCAAAGAATTACATTTTTTGCACTTATGAACTTTTTCCTTAACATCCTTAAGGCTCTCTCTAAAAAAATCCGTTTGCTCATCTTCCAATTCTAAGACAGAAAAAGCCAACCTTTCAGCTGTTTTCTCACCTATACCAGGCAAATATTTAAATGATTCTATCAAATTTTTAATACTATCAGGATACATAACATTTCCTAGAATAAACCTGGAATATTACCAAATTTACTCATTTTCTTTTCAGTTTCCTCATCAATTTTCTTATTTGCTTCATTTATCGCAACAACAATCATATCTTCAAGAGCTTCAATATCATCATTATCCAAATTTTCTGCATCTATCTTAACACTTTTTAAAGTTTTATCTCCCATAACTACAACTTTAACAAAAGAGCTTTCACCATTAAATTCTGTTTTATCAATTCCATCCTTTATTTTTAACATATCTTTTTGTAAAGCTTGGGCTTGCTTTAACATTGCTTGCATATTCATATTCTTTCCTCCTATTCAACTTCGACAATATCGCCAAAAAGCTCAACTGCACTACTACTTGATATTATATCATTATTTTCAATTTCTTCCAAGACTTCTTCAGGTTCTTCCATAACTTGATATTTTTTTCCCTCTTTTAAAGCCTTTATATACTTATTTTTTTCAATTTCCCATTTTTCATCACTAATAATAGCCAAACTTTTATTAGATTTTGTAATTTTGTTATAAACTTCCACCAATTTATCTAAATTAATTAAATTTTGCTTAACATTAGAATCATATTCATAACTAATTATAATACCCTTATCACTAGCAGCTCTTATCTTAGCATCTAACAAACTACAAACTAAATATCCTATATTTTGATCAAACGTATAATCATTTAGTAACTGAAATTTCTGCATTTCCAACTTTAAAATATTCTTATCAGCCAAAGCCATAATATTATTAACCCTAGCATCCATAATTTCTTGAATATTTTTAACTGGCAAAGTATCCAATTTTATTTCCCGGGAAATATTTTTCTCATCAATTATTTCCCGGGAAATAATTTCTACCGGTTTATCTTCCGTAATTTCCACAGTTTTTTTTACCTTTTTTACTTCTTTCTCCACATTATTACTTTGAACGACTACTTCTTCTTTATTAACAATAACATCCGTTGACTTTGAAGATTCATGCTCCTTTATAAACTTAATAACCAACATTTCCAGAAATATTTTAGGATTTCCGCTTCTTTTTATATCGAACATATTTTCGTTTATTAAATTTACAAAATCTTGCATTAAATCAACATTATAAGAACTTTGCACACCTGAAATATAAAAATCCACAATCATATTTCGCACTGAAAACATAATTTGTGTAAATATTTGAATTAAATTTTTACCTCCACTATTATAATCAGAAATTAATTTTAAAACTTCTGAAATATTATAACTAAATAAATTATCATAAAAATTCTTTAATTCACCTTTAGTAATCATCCCATTTAACTCATAAAAATCATCTAAAGTAATTTTAGAATTTGAAAAAGAAGATAATTTGTCCAAAGAACCTAAAGCATCACGCATTCCACCTTCCGAAGATGTAGCAATTTCAGTTAAAACATCATCATCAATAGAAATATTTTCCTCTGAACATATAAATTTTAACCTATCCACAATCATATCAGTAGAAATTCGCTTAAAAGAAAAACATTGACATCTAGAAATAATAGTCTCCGGAACTTTCTGTGGGTCAGTAGTTGCTAAAATAAAAACTACATGCTCAGGCGGTTCCTCTAAAGTTTTCAACAAGGCATTAAAAGCACCAATTGATAACATATGAACTTCATCAATAATATAAACTTTATATTTTAATTCCGCAGGTACTAAAGAAACCTTACTTCTAAGTTCCCTAATCTCATCAACACCATTATTTGACGCAGCATCAATTTCAATAATATCCACACAAGAATTTTTAAAAGATTCTAGACAATTTTTACACTTTCCACAAGCAACACCATCCACTGGCTCCAAGCAATTAATACTACGAGCAAAAATTTTAGAAATAGTCGTTTTTCCAGTACCCCTAGGACCAAAAAACATATATGCATGGGTAAAGGTTTTATTAATAATCGAATTTTTTAAAGTTCTTATAATACTATCCTGACCTACAACCGAATTAAAATCAGTTGGACGATACTTTCTATACAAAGCTTGATACATTAAAAAGAGCACCTCCATCTATATCAATTATATCATAAGAAATCGTTAATTTATCGTCTATTTTTAAAAAAAGACTGCATTAAATTTTTAGCTTTTTCCACAGATAAATTAGTAATAAAATTAGTAGCCGAATTTATATCAGAATTTTCAAAAATTCTATTAACAATCTCACTATTAGATTTATCCAAATTTTCTAAAGCAGAATATACGTTTTTAATTCTAGCTTGCTTAATTGCACTAGCACACATCGGACAAGGATCCAAAGTTACATAAATATCGCAGTCGCTTAAACGCCAATTATTTAAAACTTTTGAAGCTTCATTAATAGCTAACATCTCAGCATGGCAAATAACATTTCGTTGATTTTCCTTAATATTATGACCTTTAGCAATAATTTTTCCATCTTTAACAATAACAGCACCAATAGGGACTTCATTTATGTTAAAAGCTTTTTCAGCTTCAGCAAAAGCCAAATCAAAAAACTCATTTTTCATAATTTTTTCAACTCCAAAATAAAAAGTGCACATGAAAGGAGGACCTTAAGGCTGCTATTTTCCAATCCTGACCTGTTTCAATCACTTTCATTGCACAAACATATTTTATATTATTATAAAAAAAAAGTAAATACTAATTTAATGTTTCACGTGGAACATTGTATTTTCTTATAATTTTTATTTTTATTTTAGTAAATTATTTCCCGGGAAATATTTTTTCTTATGTTTAGTTATTAGTTTTACCATATATCTACTATGTTCCACGTGAAACATTTTATTTTCTTATAATATTTCAATAAATTTTTATAAAATAAAATATCCACCTATCTTTGACACTTGTTCTAAAAAACAACCTGTCATGAGATAATTAAATTATTAAAACTAAAAATAGATTCTACAAATGACTATAAATGATTAATAAAAGATAATAGAAGATTTTAAATTTGAATCCTATAATAATACTATCTAAAGGAGTAACATTTGTAAGACATAAACTGTATAAAAATGAATGTACCTCAAGAATTTGGCTTAAAAACAAGCTTTTAACTAATTTCTAAAAAAATTTTTCTAGTGATTAAATAAGTAGAAAGGTACGCAACTTTTTTGAGAAAAAAAGCTCTCATTTTTTCCTTATTTTTTAATAGTTTAGAGAGTTATTTCATTCAACAACTGTCAAAGACAAGAATAAAAAAAGTAAATACTAATTTAATGTTTCACGTGGAACATTATATTTGCTTATAATATTTTATCTTCTTTTCCAATAAATTATTTCCCGGGAAATATTTTTTCTTATGTTAGTTTTACCATATATCTACTATGTTCCACGTGAAACATTTCATTTTCTTATAATATTTTATCTTCTTTTCCAATAAATTATTTCCCGGGAAATATTTTTTCTTATGTTAGTTTTACCATATATCTACTATGTTCCACGTGAAACATTTCATTTTCTTATAATATTTTATCTTTATTTCAGCAAATTATTTACCGGGAAATAATTTACTATAGTTATATAAAATAAAATATCCACAGACACAATTTTACATCATTAAGCAAAATATCTATTAATTTTAATAAATATCAAAATAATAAATAGATATCTAAATACTTTCTTCGTCTATCTTTAACAATTGATTAAAAAGCACACTTCGACATATTGATAATGACATTATATTAAATTATTAAAAAATAAGATAATTTTTATTTCAATTACCACAATTTTTTGACTTTAAATAATTAACTAAAAATAATAAAAACACATTTCAAATTTGAATTGTTGTTTCACGTGGAACATTATATTTTTTGCTTATAATATTTTATCTTCATTTTCACTAAATTATTTCCCGGGAAATAATTTACTATATATTTTTATAAAATAAATATCCACAGACACAATTTTTACAGTGATAGTAATATAACTATTTAAACTAATTATCAAAATACCTGTTACTATTACACTCACATAAAATATCTACAAATTTCTAACACATTAATTCAAAAGAAAAAACTATTCTACTCAAAAAATATTTTTTCCACAGACAAAAATTTACATAAAACACAAAACTATTTTACAAAAAAAGAGTAAACCACTATCGATTTACCCTTTATAACTAAGTTAATTTTTTACTTTAACTACTCTTCAGTTCTTTCCACAACCGTATCTGTAGCAGTAACCTCTGAGTTCTCACTATCACTATCACTGTCATCATCAGGAATCTCTTCCTCTTTCTTTACAATAGTAACAGTTGATACCAATTGCTCATCTTTCAAATTAATCAATCTAACACCTTGCGTAGCACGTTTCAAAGTAGAAATCTGGTCTAATGGCATCTTCATAAATACCCCACTATCCGTAACAACAATAACATCTAATTCTTTTTCATAATCACCATTAAATGTCTTCAAAGCAACCATAGTACCATTTTTATCAGTAATATTGTAAGCCTTAACACCCTTACTACCTCTATGTGTTAGTCTATACTCATCAATTAAACTTTTTTTACCATAACCCTTTTCAGTAACAATCAAGACATACTCACCAGGTTGAATAACCTCAGCTCCTACAACCTTACTACCCTCAAGGTCAATACCTTTAACACCAGAACTACTACGTCCCATAGAACGAATTTCATTTTCATCAAAACGAACCATTCTACCATTACTAGCTCCGATTATAATTTCATTTTTTCCACAGCTCTTTCGAACACTGATAAGCTCATCATTTTCCTTTAAAACAATCGCAATCTTACCACTTTTCCTAATATTATCAAACTCTTCAATTGCCGTACGCTTAACAATACCATCTTTAGTAGCAAAAACCAAATACTTAGTAAAATCATCATCACTAGCCTTTAAATCTACTATCGAACTTATGTTCTCTTCTTTTTCTAATGGCAATAAATTAACAATAGGTAATCCCTTAGACTGTCTAGAAAATTCCGGAATCTCGTAACCTTTCATTCTATAGACTCTACCCTTATTAGAGAAGAACAAAATGTAATCATGAGTTTTCATAGAAACCAAATGCTTAGCAAAATCTTCCTCATTCGTCGACATACCCTTGATACCTACACCACCACGGTTCTGTGTACGATAAGTATCCGTACGTAATCTCTTAATATAACCATTATTTGTCAAAGTAACAATAATATCTTCCTCAGGAATTAAAGACTCATCTTCGATATACTCAATAGCCGTCATATCAATATTCGTACGTCTTTCATCATCATATTTAGCCTTAATTTCAAGAAGCTCATTCTTTATAACTTCCAAAATCTTCTCATCACTAGCTAAAATAGACTTCAACTCCTCAATAGTCGCAAGCAAATCCTTTAACTCATTCTCAATTTTCTCACGTTCCAAACCAGTCAAACGACGTAATCTCATCTCAAGAATTGCATTAGCCTGAATCTCCGTTAACTTAAAGTTCTCCATCAAGCCAGCTCTAGCCTCATCATCACTATCAGACCCACGAATTAACTTAATAACCGCATCAATGTTATCCAAAGCAATCTTTAAGCCCTCTAAAATATGAACTCTTTTTTCCGCTACATCTAAATCAAACTTCGTTCTTCTAATAATTACTTCCCTTTGATAATCAATGTATTTAACGATAATATCCTTAAGACCCAAAGTCTTAGGTACCCCTTGGTCTAACATTAAAAAGATTATACCATAACTAGTTTGAAAAGCCGTATGCTTGTACAACTTATTTAAAACAACCTGCGCATTAGCATCTTTCTTTAAAGTAATAGTTATCTTTATACCATCTTTCAAATCAGAATGATAATCACTAATACCATCAATTACCTTATTATGAACAAGCTCGGCCACTTTATTTTTAAGCTCCAAAGTATTAACCCCATAAGGAACCTCATCAATTATAATATATTGCTTACCATTTTTCTCCTCAATTTGCGCTTTACTACGAATAGTAATTGTTCCTCTACCCGTTTCATAAGCCTTTCTAATACCACTATTTCCTAAAATAATCGCACCAGTCGGAAAATCAGGACCCTTAATATACTTCATCAACCCATCTAAATCAATATCCGGATTATCAATATAAGCAACACAGCCATCAATAACCTCACCCAAATTATGAGGAGGAATATTCGTAGCCATACCAACCGCTATACCCGTAGTTCCATTTACCAAAATATTTGGAAAACGAGATGGCAAAACTGTAGGCTCTTTCTCACTTTCATCAAAGTTAGGAATAAAATCAACTGTATCTTTATTGATATTTCTTAATAATTCTAGAGAAATCTTAGACAAACGCGACTCAGTATAACGCATAGCCGCAGCTCCATATCCCTCAATATTACCAAAATTACCATGCCCATCAATTAACATATATCGGTAAGAAAAATCTTGAGCCATTCTAACCATAGCTTCATAAATAGAAGAATCTCCATGCGGATGGAAATTACCCATAACCTCACCGACTGTCTTAGCACTCTTCCTATGTGGCTTATCAGGCGTATAACCAGATACAAACATTGAATATAAAATACGACGATGTACCGGTTTCAAACCATCTCTAAGGTCAGGAATAGCACGAGCCGTAATAACACTCATTGAATAATCTAAGAAAGAATCTTGTACCTCTTTAACAATATTATTTTTCTCTAATCTATCCACGTATAAAACCTCCTAAACATCTAAATTAGCATAAGTTGCATTTTGTTCAATAAATTCTCTACGAGGTTCAACTTCTTCACCCATTAATTTAGAGAAAATCTCATCAGCAGCTATAGCGTCCTCTACCGTTATTTTTCTTAAAACTCTCTGCGTAATATCCATAGTAGTTTCATTTAACTCTTCCGCATCCATCTCGCCCAAACCTTTCATACGAGCAATCTCATACTTCACATTAGGACCCAAACCAGCCAAATACTCATCTCGTTCCGCATCATCTAACACATACTTTCTTGTCTTACCATGCGTAATACGATACAACGGAGGTTGAGCCGCATAAACATGACCGGCTTCCACAATTGGCTTAAAAAATCTATAGAACAACGTTAAAAGTAACACACGAATATGACTACCATCAACATCGGCATCAGTCATAATTATAATCTTATGATAACGAAGCTTCGACAAATCAAACTCTTCACCAATTCCTGTACCAAAAGCTGTAATTATCGTCCTTATCTCTTCATTAGATAAAGCCCTATCCAACCTAGCCTTTTCAACATTTAAAATCTTTCCACGTAAAGGCAATATAGCTTGCGTCATACTATCTCTTCCCTTAATCGCAGACCCACCTGCCGAATCACCCTCGACTAAGAATATCTCACTTTCCTCGGCATTCTTACTTTTACAGTCAGACAACTTACCATAAAAGTTAGTTATATCCAAATCACCTTTTCTTCTAGTAAGCTCACGAGCTTTCTTAGCTGCCACTCTAGCCCTACTAGCCGTCATTGATTTATCCAAAATAATTCTAGCTTGGTCCGGATTTTCCATTAAAAATCTCTCAAAAGCCTCCGAAAAAATCTTATCCGCAATACCTCTAACTTCACTATTACCTAATTTTGTTTTAGTTTGTCCCTCAAATTGTGGATTAGGATGCTTTATAGAAATAATCATTGTTATACCCTCACGAACATCATCACCAGTTAAAGAGTCATCCTTTTCTTTCATTAAATTAGCATTAACTGCGTACTTATTAAGAATCCTCGTTAAAGCTCTTCTAACACCGTCTTCATGCGTACCACCCTCTGGCGTCGTAATATTATTAACAAAAGAATAAATACTTGAGTTATAAGTTTCATTATATTGTAAAGCAACCTCTACTTTAATATCCTTTTCTTCTCCCTCAACATAGACAATACTTTCATGAATTGGACCCTTATTCTTATTTATCATTTGGACATACTCAATAATACCGCCCTCATAATAAAATGAATCTTTCTTATCTGGCTCCCTATCATCGTATAAAGAAATTCTAAGTCCCTTATTTAAAAAAGCCAACTCTTTTAATCTAGATTTTAATATCTCATAATCATAAACTGTTGTTTCCGTAAAAATCTCATCATCTGGTAAAAAATGTACCGTAGTACCTGTTCTATTTTCATCACATTTATCTATTATTTTCAAATCATCTTCCGGATGTCCACCCTTACTAAATCTTTGATAATAAACATTACCATTTTTATAGACTCTAACTTCAAGCCAATCACTCAAAGCATTAACGACACTAGCACCTACACCATGCAATCCACCGGAAACTTTATATCCGCCACCGCCAAACTTTCCTCCAGCATGCAAAACGGTATAAACTGTTTCAACAGTACTTTTTCCTGTCTTAGGATGAATATCTACTGGTATACCACGTCCATCATCTTTTACTGTAATACTATTATCTTTACCAATAGTAACTTCAATATGAGAACAATAACCAGCTAAAGCTTCATCAATAGCATTATCCACAATTTCCCAAACCAAATGATGTAGCCCTCTAGAACTAGTAGTACCTATATACATACCTGGTCTTTTTCTAACAGCCTCTAAACCCTCTAAAACTTGAATAGCTGAAGAATCATAATTTGTCATAACTTTTTCATCACTCATGTTAATACCTACTTTCTTTCTACTTTACCTGCTTTAACTTCAAAAATAAAAGCATCTTTTATAAAATTTTTCCGAATATTTTTCAAATCTGTTGTCGTTATAATACTTTGTATATCATAATTTCCAACTAACTTTAGTATTTTATTTCTCTTAGCAATATCAAGTTCACTAAAAATATCATCTAAAAGCAAAACCGGATAAGCACCACATTTTTCTTTAAAAATTTCAATTTCCGTTAACTTAAAGGATATAATTGCTAATTTTTGTTGTCCCTGTGAGCCAAAAAATTTCAAATCTCTATCAGTTGTCTTAAATTTGAACAAAAACTCATCACGATGAGGACCATATATAGTCATACCATAATTTAACTCTTTCAAGTAATATTTTTTATACTTATATTTTAAAGTCTTTCTAAGAGCTTCATATTCATAATCTGTAATTTCTACATTAGGTACATATTCAACTTCTAAGACCTCATTATCGGCTATTTCATTATAATACTTATTTATTCTTAAATTAATTAAATCAATATATTCTTTCCTCAGTTGATAAATAACAATAGCTTTTTCAATTAATTTATCTGTTATAACATCCAAGTACGTTTTATCGGCTATATTGTTATTAAATAGAATCTTCAAATATTCATTTCTTGTTTTTAAAAGCTTATTATATTGATTATAAGTATTTAAATATGTCTTAGATATTTGTGAAAGTTGTATATTCAATAAATTTCTTCGTACATTTGGAGAAGCTTTTATTATTTCTAAGTCATCTGGTGTAAAAATAATTATATTTAAATGAGCTATGTAATCCGCAACTTTCTTTATTTCTGTTTTATTTATTTTAAATTTCTTTGCCTCTTCACTTATTTCAATTTCTAATTTAGATATAATTTTATCTTTTTTAACTACTCCTTTAATAGTACTTTTTTTCTTATTAAACTGAATTATATTAGGATTATAATTAACTCGATGTGATTTTGTTAAAGCTAAAATCGTAATAGCTTCTAATATATTGGTCTTCCCTTGAGCATTATCCCCAATAAAAATATTCATTCTTTCACCAAGATTTAAACTCTCATTAGAATAATTTCTAAAATTAATAAGATTTAATTTAGTAATTTTCATTTATTTACCTTTAAAACTCTCATATACTTCACCCATCCCCATTACGGTATTCCTATACGTACGTATCTATTATACCATAAAAAAGCCCTTAAAACACAAAAAATAGCTTTAAAATAAAACTATTTTTAGCTAAATTTAATTAAACTTGTGGATTTTTTCTTTTTCTTATTATGTAATCTAATCTTGTTGCTCTAGAAACTTGATTTTGTATACTTCTATAAGTTGATGGAACGATAATTTCCATTTCATTATCAAAAATAATTTTTGTATGTTGATTATCAATAGGCTCAAATTTTCTTATCCTATTTAGTGATATCCAAATACAGTCATTTGCTGATGGTGATGTTGTTGGAAAGACTATCAAATTATTAGTATCCTCAACAATTATCGGTACTTTATATTCAGCACCTAAAATAGCCTTAGCACTTTCTTTTCTTCCCTCATAAGTACTTCCAAAATAACGGCAACTATCTTCCATTATTTCAAAAGGTGTCCCATCAACAAGATATCTTTGTTCATCTTCATAAACTAAGCTGTCATCAGTATTATTTGGCATTATTGCCAGTGTACCATAATTTACTTCATATTTCATTTTAATTCCCCCTATATGGAAAACGTCTAGTACCCGCGTTTTCCACTTACATATTAGCACTTTCTTTTGTCGAATTTTGTCTTATTTTGTCGAAAAATGAATAAAATTTTCCTTTTCATATATATTATTAGTAATAAATTTAAAAATTTGCATAAAAAAAAGAACTTTTTTAATATTTTTAAGAAAATTCTTCTTTTAATTCTTATAATTAATAAGTTCTAATTGGTAACACTAGTTGTGTTAAAGTATCATCTTCCTTAGATTTTATTAGTATTGGCTTAATCTCTCCGACAAAATGAATATCCACAGTTTCTGTGGAAAAGCTTTTTAAAGCTTCCATCATATATTTAGCACTAAAGGAAATCTTTATATCTTCTTCACTATCTTTATTAACAAGCATTTTTTCTTCTACTCTACCAACTTCCAAAGAACTACTTCTTAATATTAAAGCATTTCCCTCCGTTTCAAGTGTAACAATATTCTTCTCTTTATCACTAGTTAAAATACTAACTCTATCTATAACATTATAAAAGTCATTTAAATTCGTATTAACAGTCATTAAAGATTCATCAGGTAATAAATTAGATGTATTAGGATAAGTTCCATTTATTAAGCGTGACTCAAACTTTAAATTTCCCACTTTAAATAAAATCTTATTACTAAATATATGTAACTCAACGATTTCTTCATCATCACCCAATATTTTTACAAACTCTAAAATATTATGACTAGGAATAATAATATTATAACTATCTTCGCTTTCCTTATCTAATTTAACAACTTTTCTAGCTAAACGATAAGAATCTGTTGAATTACATTCAAGGACATTTCCGGCAATATTGAAATTAATACCCATTAAGACTGGTTTACTTTCCTCATTAGAAGAAGCAAAAGCTGTTTGATTAACAATATTTTTAAAAACTCCTGCTTTAACATCAACTTTCTTTTTACTTTCCTCTAAAGAAATATTAGGATATTCACTTTCACTAATTCCATTCAAATTAAATTCTCTATCCTCTTTTGTATAAATAAGTATTTTTAAATCATCAACTACTTCAATATTAATAAACTCATCAGGTAATTTTCTAACTATATCCAAAATATACTTACCTTGTATTATAATGCTACCCTCTGATTCAATTTTAAAATCTTCTTCATTAACAGCTTCTATTACCGTTTGTATCGTTATATCATTATCACTAGCCGTTAAAGTTAGCTTTTTCTTTTTTACTTCAAATTTAATTCCTGCTAAAACGGGGATAAGATTTTTAGTAGATATCGCTTTTGAAACTTTATTTAAAGCCTCCAATAATAATTCTTTTTTTATAGTTAATTTCATTTATTATTCCTTCTTTCTTTTTATTTTTTATATTATTACAGTGGAAAAAGTTTAAAACTTCTCATTTCTTTATTTTATAATGTTTTTTTCCAAAATTCAACTGTGGAAAATTTATGGAAAATTATCACTTTTGCACAATGCCTATATCATCTTTTAATTTTTCAATAATATTATTTAAGTCTTTATTAACTTTTCTTTCTGTTTCAATTTTTTCCACTGAGTGCATTACTGTTGAATGGTCCTTTCCCCCAAATTCTGTTCCTATCTTAGGAAAAGATTCGCCTGTTATTACTCTACATAAGTACATAGCAATCTGTCTTGGGAAAGAAATATTTGAACTTCGCTTTTTACTTCTTATATCTTCAACCGATATTTGAAAATACTCAGAAACAATTTTTTGTATTCGTTGAATGTCATTTTTTTCACCCATTCCTTTACTGATAAAGTCTTTTAGAGCTTCAATTGCCAAATCTAAGTTAATATCAGCTCCCCCCATTATTGTAGAATAAGCAATAAGTCTTGTTATAGAACCCTCTAATTGCCTAACATCTGGTCCTATATTAGAAGCAATATACTCAATGACATCTTCTGGAATTTCCTTTTCAAAGTTACCGGCAATAATCTTCTTTTTTATTATTTCCATTTTCAGATTAAAGTCAGGTGGAAAAATATTCACCGTTAATCCCCAACAAAACCTAGTTCTCAAACGGTCTTCAAGTAATTTCAAATCATCAGGCGACCGGTCAGAGGAAATAATTATCTGCTTACTATCATTATACAATGTATTAAAGGTATGGAAAAACTCCTGTTGGGTCTTTGATGCTCCTCCTAAAAACTGAATATCATCAATTAAAAGCACATCAATATTACGATATTTATTTTTGAAAAAATCAACATAATTGAAATTAGTATCATTTTCATCTTTTTTATTAATACCAATAAAATCTTGGATAAACTGGTCACTTGTTACATATAAGACTCGCTTCTTAGAATTATCCACAATATAATTCCCTATCGCATGCATTAAATGTGTTTTCCCTAGTCCACTATTTCCATAAAGAAACAAAGGATTATACATATTGCCCGGATTTTCCGCTACCGAAAGCGCCGCCGCGTGAGCAAACTTATTACTATTTCCGACTATAAAATTATCAAATAAATATTTTCTCTTTAGATTTGTTGAATTATATATCTTCGGTTTATCCACATCTTGTACATTCACATTTTCTTCAACCTTTTGTTCTTCTTCAAACTCCAAACCACTTATTTCTTCTTTTAATATAAAGACTAACTCATAACTATTACCTGTAATTTCAATTAAGCGATTATTTATTAATTCTGAATAATTATCCATTAAATGTTTTTTATGAATAGGCATTGGCACAACTATATAAGCATTATTATCTTCTATTCTATAAAGTTTCGTATCTTGAAACCACGTAGAAAAAGATAGTGAAGATAAGTCATCTTTAATAGAATCTAAGAATTTAGACCATAAAATATCGACATTCATTCTACCATCTCCCCACAAGAATAAAATCAAGTTACGTTTACTATAACCCAATTTTTCAAAAAAATAAACCCAATTTTTACAAAAATTTTTATCAACAATTAATCCCCAATTTTTTCAACAACTTAAATCTTTATACTACAAGCTTTTCCTTAGTTTTCCACATTTTCCACAACTTTTCTATTAACATCTATTGAAAAGTCTTTCCACAAGTCTGTTGAAATTGTGAAAAACACCTCTTTACCCATATTTCATCTCAATAGTTATCCACTATTTCTTGTGGATAAAATATTTTTCTAAAAATTTATCCACACTCCCCTAACAACAATATCCCACAAAATCAACAGCCTCTCCTAAAGCATATTACTAAAAATTAAGTACTCATCCTAAAAACCAAAAAGCTAAACCCCTTACCCTTATCTAAATCAGAAGTACTGCAATAAGCAAATTTCCCCAATTTTTAATTGACAAACCTCCCCTATTCTTATTATAATAATGTAGATTTATGTCTGGAGGTGGAACTGATGAAAAGAACTTATCAACCAAATAATCGTAAAAAAGCAAAAAGACTAGGTTTCTTTGCACGTAAGAAAACAAACGTTTTAAATCGTCGCCGTCGTAAAGGTCGTAAGAAACTTTGCGCATAAAACTGCCGCTGCCTATTACAGTGGTTTTTTACTTTTAAAAGGAGGGAGTCCAATATGAAAAAATTATACATAGTCAAAACAAATCAAGACTTTGAAAAAATAATAAGTACAAAAAACTGTGTAAAAAATCAAAGCTTTGTAATATACGCAAAAAAAAATACCCTCCCCTATGACCGCTTTGGTATTTCCGTAAGTAAAAAACTAGGCAATGCCGTTTATCGCAACAAATACAAACGAAAAATCCGCTCAATTATCGATAATTACAAAAAACACTACAATAATAGTCAAGATTATATTATAATATTTAGAAAAGGAGGAGAAAATAAAACTTTTAAGGAATTAGAACAAGATTTTCTCTTTCTAATGAAAAAACAAAGAAAGGACATCTAAAATGAAGAAAAATCATCAAAAACTAAAGTTACTACTTATCCTATGCCTCATAATTCTATCAACGGGCTGTACCAAAATATTAACTGACAAAAATAACAAACCCGTAAAAAATGAATTAACCGGCCAAAACTTAACTGCTAACATATTATGTAAACCAACTAACAAAGAAAGCCTAAAAACATATAAGGAAAATAAAGTCAACATTGAAAAACTACCTGACTGTAAAAACTTTAAGATAACATCAGGCAAATATGAGGGCTTATGGACGAGCATTTTCGTAAAACCCCTAGCCTTTATTCTTATTATAATAGGAAAATTATTAAACAACTATGCCCTATCCGTAATCACCGTAACCCTTGCGATAAGATTAATCGCCTTTCCTGTTACGAAAAAGACGGCCTTACAGTCTGAATTAATCAAAAAAGCTCAACCAGAACTTGATAAAATCCAAAGAAAATACAGTGGCAAAGACGACCAAGAATCTATGATAAAACAAAATCAAGAAATGATGATGGTCTACAAAAAATATAACATCAATCCCCTATCCGGTTGTCTATTTGCATTTTTACAATTGCCATTATTCATCGCTTTCTTAGAAGCTATCCAAAGAACACCGGCTATTTTCGAAGACACTATGTTAGGCTTAGAACTAGGAACAACTCCTGCCGTTGGTATCACATCCGCAACTTTCTATTCTTACTTAATCTTAATGTTAATAATTGCCTTTACAACATTCTACTCATTCAAAATGAACTCAACCGGCAATATGCAAGACCCCTCAATGAAAATGATGCCTATAATGATGTGTGGTATGATAGTAGTAACTGCAATCTTTATGCCATCAGGTCTAGGTATCTATTGGGTAACATCTAATGTCTTTACAATTATCCAAAATATATTAGTTAAAAGGAGTAAAGAAGTCTATGGAAAAGCATAATTATAGTGGCAAGACCAAAGAAGAAGCCATTAAAACGGCCGAAGTGTCATTGCAAGAAACAGAAAATAACTTAATAATAAAAGAACTAAGCGAAATAAAAGGCGGCCTTTTCAAAAGTAAAAAAGTTGAAATCGAAGTTATCGAAAGACGTGAAGTAGTAAAATACATCAAAGACTACACCATAAAGTTGTTAAAAAATATCGGTGTAACAGCCAATGTTGAAGTAAAAAACAAAGACGAAGTACCTACTTACACTATCTTTTCTGATAACAATTCTATATTGATAGGTCGCAATGGTAAAAACTTAAAAGCCTTACAATTAGTTATTAATCAACATATCAATAAAGAATTAGGTCAATCTTTCAAATTCATTTTAGACATCAATGACTACAAAGAAAAACACGACAAAACACTTGAACGTTTAGCCAAAAACATCGCCAGAGAAGTCGCAACAACCAAAATAGAAGCTAAACTTGACCCGATGAATTCTTATGAAAGAAGAATAATTCACAATGCTCTAACAAATCACAAAAGAGTCTATACTGAAAGTGAGGGCGAAGAGCCAAATAGATACGTTGTAATAAAACCCAAAGAAACTGAATAAATACCCAAAAAGTAAGCTTTAAAAGTTTGCTTTTTCATTGCAATTAAATGTTTCCAAAAAAGTCCAACTATGCTATAATACAAAAAGAAAAAAGGAGGGATAGTTACTATGAATGACACTATAGTTGCGATTTCAACAGCCTTAGGAGTAGGGGCCATAGCAATTGTTAGACTAAGTGGACCCGACGCTCTTTCCATAGCAAGCCAATTATTTAAAGAAAAAGACCTAACTAAAGTAAAAAGCCATACCATTTCTTACGGCCACATATACGATAATGATGAATTAATCGATGAAGTCTTAGTATCAGTAATGAAAGCACCCAAAACCTACACAACTGAAGATATAGTCGAAATAAACTGTCACGGCGGAATTATTGCTACCAACAAAGTACTACAACTATGCCTAACAAAAGGAGCACGCTTAGCAGATAGGGGAGAGTTCACCAAACGTGCCTTTCTAAATGGTCGCATTGACCTAGCCGAAAGTGAAGCCGTAATGGACATAATTGAAAGTAAAAGTGATGAAGCCCGCAAACTAGCCGTATCCAACCTAAAAGGCAATATTTCCAATTTAATTCAAAACTATCGTACTAATTTAAAAAATTTGCTTTCTTCAATTGAAGTAAATATTGACTATCCCGAGTATTATGATATTGAAGTCGTAACCTTAGAAAAACTTAACACAGAAATAAAAAAACTAAAATGCGACCTCCAAAATTTAATAGACCTTTCAGAAAACACCAACTATTTAAAAAATGGTATAAAAACGGTCATAGTAGGTAAGCCCAATGTTGGTAAAAGTAGTATTTTAAATAATCTCTTACAAGAAGAAAAAGCCATTGTTACTAACATAGCTGGTACCACCCGCGATACTGTAGAGGGTGAAATCTATCTTGACGGTATCTTACTAAATATCATTGATACTGCCGGCATACGACAAACAAATGACCTTGTTGAAAAAATAGGTGTCAACAAATCCCTTTCTTTAATTGATGAAGCCGACTTAGTAATAACCGTTCTAAATAGTAACGAGGAACTATCTTCCGAAGATGAAGAAATACTAAACAAAACCAAAGACAAACTACGTATAATAGTTCTTAATAAAACCGATTTACCCCGCCACTTAGAAATTGACAACTTAGAAAACATCATAAGTACAACAGCCTTAAATGCCGACGGCCTAAAACCTTTAAAAGATAAGATAAAAGAACTCTTTAATTTAGAAAAGCTCAAAGTTAGTGATTCTGCCTACCTTGCTAATACAAGACAAATATCCCTAGCTAAAAAAGCTTACCAAAATTTAGAAGATGCCGAACTTTCACTTCAAAATAATAATCCTATCGATATGATAGAAATTGACTTGAAAGCTTGCTTTGACACCCTAGGAGAAATAATAGGCATAACGTATAGTGATGAAATAATTGATAACTTATTTGCTAATTTTTGTGTAGGCAAATAAAAATTTTACGTATAAAAACGTGATTTTATCGTGAGAGGAATGATACAAAAATGAATTATGAAATAATTGTAGTAGGTGGAGGCCACGCCGGATGTGAAGCCGCCTTAGCTTGTGCTCGTAAAAAACATCATACTTTACTAATTACCGGAAACATAAAAAATATTGCGGATATGCCTTGTAACCCCTCTATAGGGGGTCCCGCTAAAGGCATCGTCGTAAGAGAAATTGACGCTCTTGGTGGTGAAATGGGTAAAAATGCCGACAAAAGCGCTCTTCAAGTAAAAATGTTAAATACAAAAAAGGGACCAGCAGTTCAAGCCTTACGAATCCAAGCCGATAAAATAACTTATCCAAAAGAAATGCTCAAAACTCTCCAAAATGAGCCATTCCTAGAAATAAAAGAAGCTATGGTAGAAAATCTTATCGTTGAAAACAACAGAGTAGGGGGAGTAATTTTATCTGACTCTACCAAGATTATTTCTAAAGCCGTTATTCTAACAACCGGCACTTATCTACGCGCTATGATTTTAACCGGCGCAAACAAAACACCTGGTGGCCCTCACGGTGAACAAGACAGTAAATTTTTAAGCAACCACCTAAAAGAACTAGGCTTTAAAATTCTTCGTTTAAAAACAGGAACCCCTCCAAGAATTGCCAAAAATTCCATTGACTTTTCCGTTACTAGTGAAGAGCCAGGTGATAAAATTGTTCGTACCTTTTCTTTTGACAACAAGCCTTACTACGATGTAGATAAGCAAATACCTTGTCATTTAATATATACAACTAAAAAAACACACGAAATAATCAAAGAGCATTTAAAAGAATCTAGTATGTATGGTGGCTATGTAGAGGGAGTAGGACCCCGCTATTGTCCATCTATCGAAGATAAAGTTGTTCGTTTTTCCGATAAAGAACGTCATCAACTATTTTTAGAGCCCGAAAGCCTTTATTACGATGATATTTATCTTCAAGGCTTTTCTACCAGTATGCCTCATAACATTCAAGAGCAAATGGTCCATAGTCTTTCCGGTCTAGAACACGCCCAAATCTTAAAATATGCTTATGCCATAGAGTATGACGCCATTGATTCTACTCAATTGAAAAGAACACTTGAAACAAAATTAATAGAAAATCTCTATACGGCCGGTCAAATAAATGGCACAAGTGGCTACGAAGAAGCTGCCGGTCAAGGCCTAATTGCCGGAATAAATGCCGCTTTAAAACTAGAAAAAAAAGACCCCTTAATTTTAAAAAGAAACGAAGCCTACATTGGAGTTTTAATAGATGACTTAGTAACCAAAGGTATCAAAGACCCTTATCGCTTATTAACTTCGCGGGCCGAGTACCGCTTACTTTTACGTCACGATAACGCTAACTTCCGTTTAACTGACTATGCCTATCAAGTAGGGCTAATCTCTTCTGAAAAATATGCCCGTTTCGAACAAAAAAAGCAAGATATTAAAGACCTTTTTGACTTATTAAAAACAACTAGAATAACTCCTAAAAAAGAAGTTAATGACTACTTAGAAGAAATTCATACCAATCCTCTAAAAGACGGCCTATCTCTTTATGACTTACTAAAACGTCCTGAGGTTAAAATAGACCACTTAGAAAAATTCGTAAATATTCCTTATGCCGATGATATAAAAGAGCAAGTTGAAATCAATACAAAATACGAGGGTTACATCAAAAAAGCCGAAAAAGAAGCTCAAAAAATGCTAGCCCTGGAAGAAAAACTAATTCCAAAAGATATAGACTACACTAAAATACCTAACTTAGCTAGTGAAGCTCGTCAAAAATTAGTCGAAATAAATCCCACGACGATAGGGCAAGCAACCAGAATAAGTGGCGTAAATCCTGCCGACATTTCTATATTAATGGTCTATTTAAGGAGGTACAAAAATGACTAAAGAAGAATTTATTACCGAACTAGCCAAACTAAATATCTCTTTAACGGACAAGCAACTAGCTCAACTAGAAACATTTTATACGCTATTAATTGAGTGGAATGACAAGATTAACTTAACCACAATCACAACGAAAAACGAAGTTTATTTGAAACACTTCTACGATAGTCTTACCCTCATTAAAGTAGTTGATTTAACTAAAAATCTCACCTTATGTGATGTAGGCAGTGGAGCCGGATTCCCCGGTATAGTATTAAAAATAGTTTTTCCTAATTTAAACATAACTTTACTAGATGCTCTTCAAAAAAGAGTAACTTATCTAAATGACATTATCACCAAACTTTCCCTTACAGACATAAGAGCTATCCACGAAAGAGGGGAGTTTCACAAAGAAAAATACGACATAGTTACCGCTAGAGCCGTTGCGAACATAGAAAAGCTTGTAACTTACACAATGCCTTTAGTAAAAAAAGAGGGCATCTTTATCGCAATGAAAGGCAACATCTCAGAAGAATTAAATGAGGAAGTCCAAAACAAATTATCTTCAAAATATAAAATTGTAAGCATAGAAACTTTTACTTTACCTATCGAAAATAGTACTAGAAGCTTAGTCGTTATGAAAAATAAATAAAGGTTTTTAAATAAAGTTTCCTCTAATATAAGAAAGATATGTCAACCGGAAAAATTCCCAAGTCAAATGTCATAAATCGAAAAAAAAAGCCTATTGAAAGATAAGCTTTTTTGGTATATAATGTTAACATAGGGAAAAAAGAATAGCGAGGGGAAGTAAATGAATCAAGATAAAGAAAAAGATGAAGTTGTATTATTACATTTAGACGATATAATTCCAAATAGATTTCAACCACGAGAAGTCTTTGATGAAAAAGCATTGAAAGAACTAGCTGTATCTATAAAAGAACACGGTGTAATTCAACCTATAATAGTAAGAAGTGTCAATGGCAAATATGAAATAATAGCCGGTGAAAGACGATACAAAGCCTCTGCCTTAGCAGGCCTTACTAAAATACCTGCTATCATAAGAGATTTAGATGATAAAGAAAGCTCCAAAGTAGCACTTCTTGAAAATTTACAAAGAAAAAATCTTAATGCTATCGAAGAAGCTAGAACTTACCAAAAGATACTAGAAATAGATGAAATGACCCAAGAAGAACTAGCTAAAACAATGGGCAAAAGTCAATCTGCCGTTGCGAATAAAATAAGATTACTATCTTTACCAGAAGAAATTCAAGAAGCCCTTTTAAAAGAGCAAATATCTGAGCGCCACGCTAGGTCTTTACTAAACATACCTGATGCCAAAAAACAAAAGGATATGTTAAAACAAATTATTGATACCAAAATGAGTGTTCGCCAATTAGAAGAAGAAATTAAAAAGGAATATCCAAAAGAACAAGACGAGTCAACATCAGAGTCTGAAATTTCAACACCAACCGACCAAGCACCAGAGCAGACACCTTCAATTAACAACTTTGTTAATACATCTCCATTAATGCCAACTGCCGACCTACCAGAAGACACATCAAATTATGGCAAAGTTACAATTGCGCCACCAGACGGCGAAGAAATGCCTGCCGGTATTCCTAAATTTATCAATTATGGCGAAATTGAAGATGACGATGACGACGATGAAACTGAACAACCCGGTGGCTTAGATTCATCAATTATCCCTGTTGATATTGACAATGTAAAAGAAAATTCTATGGATATAAATAACACCTCAGAAAATGCCGCCGACTTAGACAATATGTTAAACTTAAACAATGCTAAAGTACCAACAGGCGATACTGACACTAATTTTATAACACCTGCCGAAAAAATAGTAAAAACCGATTCAACAGAAATGGAATCAACCGAAGACTACTTCAAAACACCAGACCTTTCTGCCATAAACATTCCAACAATGATACCAACTATAAATTCTCAAAACTCTCAACTTACATCTGTAAAAAGTGTAACTGATGATATGCAAAGTACAACCTACACCCTAGAACAAGCAACAACCAAATTAAAAGATTTAATCAAAGACCTAAACGACCACAGTATCAAAGCTTCTTACGACGAAATGCACTTTGATAAATCTTATCAAATGATAATAAAAATTGAAAAAGACCAATTACCACAAGCAGAAAGCGAAGAAAAAGAACAAGCAGGCGAATAACCTATTTGTTCTTTATTTTTTTAATAACATTTTTATATTTTTCTTTTCTTCTTGAGTCCTAAATTCAAGCACTCTTTCCTCAACATCTTTATTACACATATCTCTAATCTTAGCAAGCATTCCTATAAGTTCCATTCTTTTTTTACTTAACTTTTTAGCACTCTCAACACTATTTTTATTATCATTATTTTGTCTTGCCAACCCATTTAAAATAACAAAATGCCCATTTATTCTAGAATTTTCACTCTCTAAATCACAATTTTTTTCATCATTAGTAACATTCACAATTTTTAAAGCCTCAATTACACTATTATCATTTTTAACATAATCAGACTTTATAAAAATATTGCCCCCTACAATAGTAGAATTATCAATATCAACTTCCTTTGCTTTTACCGTAACATCACAATTACCTCCAGTATTTACCAAAGAATCTTTTATAATAATTTTCTTAGCCTTAACATCAATTCCAAAATGCTTATTTTCCTCTTTCCCTTTTTCAAATGAATGTCCTTTCTCTAACATTTTAGAACTATCTTCACTATCGCTCATTTTTAAAACTAACAAATCTTCCCAAGTTCCATTACTCTTTTTCTCACTACAAGTCCCATTTTCAAATTTTTCCTTTATAAAAAGTAACTCATCAACTTCCGTCATATTCGTTTTCAAAAAAGTATCTTGCACTACCTTATCATCACAATAATATTTATTATCACTAAAAGTAATTTTATCGGCATAAAATATCTTTATATTAGCATTATTAAAAACACAATTCTTAAAAGTAATATCGCAGTAATGTGAATAAATCATCAATGGCTTATCAAAAACAATACCCTCAAAAATATAATGAACGTTTTTATTTAATTTAAAATAATTCATTTCCTTATAGAAAATATCACTAATACCATACAAATTAAGTTTATAAAAATCCCTTTTCTTAGTCTTTTCCAACAATTCCTGTTTTACAACACAAGTAATATTCTTATCATCTTCATAAATTTCCCCAATATTATTAAAAATATTTTTCAAAAATTTATTTCTTTTATATTGAAAAATGCTCTTTTCCTTTTTTTCTCTCATCTCTTTTAAAAACACTAAAACCCCTCCTAAGAAACGAAGTATATATTACCACAAATACCAAAAATAATCAACTAATCAAAAACTGCAACTAATATCTAAATCAAAAATAGATTAATCATAACTAACACCCTTAAAATAATAATACGTAACAAAAACTTTATTTAACACCATATTTTGTTACGAGTTTTCTTCTTGAGATCGCAATTTGCGATTTCAAGTTACAATATTCTTTTCTTATTAATTTTTCTCATTAATATTAATATAAAATGTTTCTCCTCCAAAAAATCTACTTTTTTTGTCAAAAACATTTCAAAAAGCTCCAAATTTTGATACAATATATTAAGTCAATAGGAAACAGGTGATTATATGGGAAAAGTAATAGCATTAGTAAATCAAAAAGGTGGAGTAGGCAAAACTACAACAAGCATCAATTTATCAGCTTCCTTAGCCGTACTAGGTAAAAAAGTTTTATTAATTGATTTAGACCCCCAAGGCAATACCACTACCGGAGTAGGTATAAATAAAGGCGACATAGAAAGAAGCATATATGATGTCTTAATAGGGGAGTGTAACATTTCAGAAGCAATGATTAAAACAAAATACAAAAATTTATACGTTCTTCCTGCTACCATTAACTTAGCCGGTTTAGACATCGAATTAGTCGAAAAAAGTCATCAAGAAAACAACTTCAACAAAGGTGAGCAATTAAAAATAAGAATGCAAGACATAAAAGATAGCTTTGACTATATCATAATAGACTGCCCACCATCACTAGGTATCATTACTACCAATGCCTTAACTGCCGCTAATTCCGTCATCATACCTGTTCAATGTGAATTCTTCGCACTAGAGGGAATAACTCAACTTTTAAAAACAATAATGCTTGCTCAAAAGAACTTAAACCCAACCCTAGACATCGAGGGTGTCCTTTTAACAATGCTTGATTCTAGAACAAACTTAGGCTTTGAAGTAGTCGATGACATAAGAAAATTTTTCAAAGAAAAAGTTTACAATACCATAATTCCCCGCTTAGTCAGATTAACCGAAGCTCCCTCACACGGCGAGCCAATTGTTGCTTATGACCCCAAAAGTAGAGGCTCAGAAGCCTACATTAATCTAGCAAAGGAAGTGATTTCTCGTAATGGAAACAACTAACAATAACGCTACCGCTCCAAAAAGAAGAGCTCTAGGTCGTGGCCTAGAAGAACTATTTAACAATGAAATTTTAGACTACAGTCGAGTAGAAGAAAAGATAATTAACGAAACACCCAAAGAGGGCATAATCAAAGTAAAACTAAAAGACCTACGCGCAAACCCATATCAACCACGTAAAGTCTTCGACCAACAAGCCCTAGAAGAACTAGCAACCTCAATAAAAGAACACGGTGTTTTCCAACCAATTATCATCAAAAAAAGTATCAAAGGTTATGAAATAATAGCCGGTGAACGTCGTGTTAAAGCTTCTCTTTTAGCCGGCCTAGAAGAAATACCTGCCATTGTGCGCGACTTTAATGATACCGAAATGATGGAAATTGCCTTACTTGAAAATCTTCAAAGAGAAAACCTAAACGCTATCGAAGAAGCAAATGCCTACAAAAAACTTCAAGAAACCCTAGCTCTAACCCAAGAAGAACTATCTAAAAGACTAGGTAAAAGTCGTAGTCACATTACCAATATGTTAGGCATACTAACTTTACCAAAAGAAATTCAAGACCAAGTTGGTCAAAAACTTATTTCTATGGGCCACGCCCGCGTTCTTAGTAAACTTGATGATGTTGAGCAACAAAAACAACTAGCAACCAAAGTTATAGATGAGGGCCTAAGCGTTCACGCTCTTGAAGAACTAACAACATCCAAAGAAAAATATGTAAGAACTCATCAAATCACCAAACACACTCCAACTAATGAATACAAATATCTAGAAGAAGAATTATGTGAAAAGCTAGGCACCAAAGTAAAAATCAAAAACAAAAAAATAGAAATAAGCTTTGTCAACACCAATGATTTAAATCGTTTACTTGAAATAATGTCTTTAGAAACTAAAAATTAAAAAGACAAAACTAAAATTAAAAATCCAAAAATTCTAAACAAAAAAAGTAAAAAAATGAAACAAGAATTAAAAGTAGGAGTCTATTTATGGTAAACATTTTAGGTTTAAATATAAACATCAAAAACATCATCATCGCTTTCGTCTACATACTAATAGGCGTCATAATCTACACAATAATAAGCCACTTCGTCAACAAAGCGACCGTCTTTCGTAAAAAGCACCTAAATAAAGAGCAGTCCCAAAAAGTTAAGACCATTCAAATTATTACTCTAAATATTTCCAAATATTTAATAAGTATCTTTGTCTTACTAGCCATACTAGCTTTATATGGTGTAAATGTCAAATCTATCTTAGCCGGCCTAGGTATTGGAACAGCCATTATCGGACTTGCCTTTCAAGACTTAGCTAAAGATATAATCGCCGGTATATTTATAATAACCGAGGGCCAATACGAAGTAGGGGACACTATTGAAATAGATGGCTTTATGGGTGAAGTCATATCCGTCGGCCTAAAGACCACTAAAATCAAAAACTTCAAAGGCGCCGTCAAAATAGTTTCTAATAGAAATATGGACAAAATAATAAATTACAGTATGAACAACTCACTCGCAGTAGTAGACATCGGCGTATCTTACGACCATTCCCCTAAAGATGTTGAAGCAGTCCTAAGCAAACTCTTCAAAAAATTATCTGGCACTATCAAAGAAGTTAAAGGCGACTATCAAATCTTAGGAGTAGAGGGCCTAAACGACAACTGCGTCACATATAGAATAGCCGTTGAAGTTGAATCAATGCAACAATTCACTATTGAACGTAAATTAAAAAGAGAGATAAAAATAGCTTTTGATGAAGCCAACATCAAAATACCTTATCCACAAATAGAGGTGCACAACAATTATGGAAAAAAATAATTATCAAATAGGTACCAAAGTAATAATGAAAAAACAACACCCTTGCGGAACAAACGAATGGGAAATTGTCAGACTCGGTGCCGACATTAAAATAAAATGCTTACATTGTGGAAGAACTATTCTTCTACCACGCATAGAATTTAATAAGAAACTTAAAAAAATAATTGATTAGAAAGGGGTACCCAATGAAAGATAAACGCAAACTAAAACTAAAAAAATTTTTTCTTCACCCAATAACTGTATTTCTTTTCTTAATATTTTTCGTAATTATATTAAGTGGAATACTTTCTGCCTTTGAAATGCAAGCTACTTACAACACTGTCAATACTAATTCCAAAGACTTAGAGCCAACCCTTGTTGTAGTAGAAAACCTCCTAAGCTTTTCCGGGCTTAAATTTATTATTAGTAATGCCGCTAAAAACTTTTTAAGTTTTGGCCCACTAGGAACTCTATTAATTTCCTTACTAGGTATAACTATTGCCGAGGGTTCAGGTTTCATTGAAACCTTAACAAGAAGACATCTAAGTAAAATTCCCAAAACAACTTTAACCTTTTTGTTATTACTAATCGCTACAATTTCTTCACTTATAAATGAAGTAGGTTATGCCATTCTTATCCCCTTAGCAGCTCTTATCTATTTTATCAATGGTCGTAACCCTATCCTAGGAATAACAACCGCCTTTTGTGGAGTAGCCTTTAGTTATGGCGTATCTATCTTTGTTGGCTCAATGGAAGTATCACTTATGGACTACACCAAAGCCGCCGCTTTATTAATAGATGAAAATATCCACATCGCCCTAAGTTCTAATCTTTTCTTTATCATAGCCGTTTCCATAATTTTATCCATAGTGGGAACTATAATAATTGAAAAAATAATTGCCCCAAAAATAGGCAAATACAAAAAAGATGACGGTTTTTCTAAAACTGAACAATACAGTATTATTGATACTGACTTAATAGAACAGCAACAAATTGAAAAAGATAAAAATGAAAAAAGAGGTCTACGTTTTGCTTTAATTGTATCCTTAATAGTGTTATTAATTTTCATTTATTCTTTAATACCAAACTTACCATACTCAGGAATGTTACTTGATATGACTGAAAATACTTATGTAGCTCAATTATTTGGAGCAAACTCTTATTTCCAAGACGGCTTTACTTATTTAGTTGCGCTTTTATTCATCACAACAGGTATTGCTTACGGTATTGGTAGTAAATCTATTAAAAATGATAAAGAGCTAATTGAAAAATCTAGTAAAAACTTCTCAAAATTAGGAAGTATCTTCATACTTATCTTTGTTGTAGCTCAATTTATTGCGATATTTAGAAAAAGTAACATTGGCTTAGTAATAACGGCTTGGCTTGCTAATTTATTAAGTTATATAGATGTAACAGGCATACCTTTAATTTTAATAACTTTATTATTTATTGCGGTTGCTAATTTGTTCTTTACCAGTACTGCTAATAAATGGTATATCTTTGCTCCTGTTGTTGTTCCTATGTTTATGCAGTCAAATATTTCGCCTCAATTTGCTCAAATAGTTATGCGAGCAGCCGATTCAATGACTAAAGGCTTCACTCCATTACTAGCTTCCTTTGTAATTTTCATAGGCTACTTAAATATATATAATCTACATAAAGAAAGACCTTACACTATAAGAAATTCTTTAAAATTAATAAGTCCATATTTTATATTAATATCTATAACTTGGATATTAGTAGTCATAATGTGGTACTTAGTAGGTTTACCAATAGGGCCAGGAGTATATCCAACAATTTAAAAATATCAAGAAAGGTGTTGAGTTGAAATTAATAGTTTTGCTCAGCTCTTTTTTTCTGAAAAATACTTAAAAAATATGTAGAAATATAGTATAATATGTTTGTAATTCGAGGTGATGTAATGATAGAATTATATTGTGACGAAAGCAGACAAGACCTTTTCTATAATAAAGAAGTTATATCTAATACAAATAAATATATATTTATTGGTGGAGTAATGATTAGTAGAGATGATAGGTTAGAAATAAAAAACAAAATAAATGATTTGAAAAAAAAGTATAATCTAAACATTAAAACTGAATTAAAATGGAATAGAGTGACTAAAAAGTATTTAAATTTATATAAAGAAATGATAGATATATATGTTACTCATAACATTAATTTTAGAACAATTTGCATAGACTCAAATAAGATAGATTTAAAGTATCATAATGATAATGCTGAATTGGGGTTTTATAAGTTCTATTATCAATTATTAAATAATTGGATTTCATCAGAATCAAAATATACAATATATACAGATATAAAAACTTATAGCGATCCAAATGTACTAAATGATTTAAAGAAATGTTTAAATAATAAGAATCATCCTAATAGTATAGAGAAAATATATGCTATAGAGTCACATGAGTCAGTTTTTCTACAATTAGAAGATATATTGATGGGTGCAACATCATATAAAATGAATTTTGGCAAAGATGGTAATTCAAAAGTTAAGTTAGAATTAATTAGTTATCTTGAAACTAAATTAGGGCACGAATTGAAACCAACTACTAAAAATGCTACAAAATTCAATTTATTTGAAATAAGGTTATAATATGTATGACGTGCCAAGTTTTGTAATTTTATCTACTCCAGATGAATATAAAAAATATTATGTAGAAAAATACTGTAAAAAAGGAATACAAACATTTGATGGAATTGAAGTTAAATTTTATGAAGATCAGTTTGAACACGCATTTTATGAATCTTCAAATAAATTAAAGCGAAATAAAGATGTGTTTTCTGAGAATAGAGCATTAAGAATTGATTGGATAGAATATGTATTAAAAAATCCTAAAGCCGAATTGCATTTAGGATGGGATAGAGATAAAAAAAGATATAACAAAGATAGACGAGTTGCTATAATAAGTCCAGAAGATTATGTTGTAATTATTAGAATTAATAGTAATAATACAGCAAAGTTTATTACCGCTTATTATGCCGATAATTCTGCAAATGAGATAAGAAAGATGCCACTATGGACTTAATATTAAGTCTTTTTTATATAGAAAAACCATTGCTTACTGGCGCAACGGTTAAAGCCTCTATAAGTCCCAGACTATAAGTAAAGGACTAGTGATGAATATATTACACTATAAAAATATATTTGTCAAGGCAATATTCATCATAATATACTATTCACATTTCCAATAAAAATATACCATAATCCAAAAAAATTTTCAATAAATCCAAAAAAAATTACAAAAAATAAGAAAAAATTTACATTTTTATTAATTTTATAGATATTAAAATGCTACGAATAAAGGTTGAGTGGAAATGAATTAATTTTGCCCAGACTCTTTTCTTTCCTTGCTTTTATCCTTAAAACTATATATAATATGTAAGAAAGGGCAGATAGTCTAAAAATAATTATTCTACTAAACTGTTATTTTTACAAAGAAAGGTCTGATTTTAATGAATTATATTAGTATAAGAAGTATAAAAAAAGAAGATATTCCTTTTTGTTTGAATTTATTTAATGATGAAACATTTGGAGCAACAGGCACCTTTTCAAATCAAAAATCAAATACTAAAGAAGAACTAGAAGCTTTACGAAAAATCGTTTTACACAAAACTAAAGACGCAAAAATTCTAATTATAGAAGAAGATAATCAACAAATAGGTTATGCCTTAATTACTAGACCAAGTAAAAATTTATTTCATATAAGTCAATTTTTAATTACTGAAGAAAATAGACATAAAGGTTATGGTACTATCCTTTTAAATTATATAAAGTCCGCCGCCAAAAAAGAAAATTGTGATATTTCTTTACAGTGTCTAACTTCATCTAAAAGCTTTTTTGAAAAGAATGATTTTCTAAGTACAACATTTTCAAAATACATTTTACCCTTAGAAATAAATAGAGAAAAACCACTAGCTACTAAATTATTTAACTACAACTCAATTATTAAAGATATAGAAAAAGAAAGTTTAATTGAAATATCCAACTATCAAGATTTTTTGCAGTCTAATGATTATAAAAGATTAACTAAAATGTTAGAAAAGAGGTAATATTATGAGTTTAAGAGCCGGCATAGTAGGGCTTCCTAATGTAGGAAAATCAACGTTATTTAATGCTATAACTAATCAAAAAATCTTAGCAGAAAACTATCCCTTTGCGACAATAGAGCCTAATGTTGGAGTAGTTACTGTTAAAGATGAACGTATGGACAAACTAAAAGAAATGTATGACCCAAACCGTTTTATCCCAACAACTTATGAATTTACTGATATAGCCGGTTTAGTTAAAGGAGCTAGTAAAGGCGAGGGTTTAGGTAACAAATTTTTATCCCATATTCGCGAAGTTGACGCCATAGTTGAAGTTGTTAGATGTTTTGATGACGGTAAAATAATTCACGTAGAGGGAACTATTGACCCTATAAGAGATATAGAAACAGTAAACTTAGAATTAGCCATATCTGATTTAGACATAGTCAATAATCGTCTAGAAAAAGTAGCTAAAAAAGCTCGTACTACCAAAAATAAAGACGACTTATTAGAAGTAGAAGTTCTAGAAAAATGTAAAAAAGCTCTTGAAGAAAATAAGCCATTACGTCAATTAGGTTTATCTGATGAAGAACAAAAACTTTTAAAATCATATAGCTTCTTAACATTAAAGCCTATTATTTATTTAGCTAATATTAAAGAAGCCGACTTAGGTAATGAAGATAATGCTTTTGTTTTAAAAGTAAAAGAATATGCCCAAAAAGAAAATGCTCGTGTTATAAGTCTATGTGCTAAAGTAGAAGAAGAATTAAGTGAATTATCCGAAGAAGATAAAAAAGAAATGTTAGAGGGACTAGGTCTAGACATCTCTGGCTTAGATAAATTAATAAAAGCAACTTATGATATTTTAGGCTTATCCACTTTCTTCACAACAGGCAAAGATGAAGTTCGAGCTTGGACCTTTAAAAAAGGCACTAACGCTAAAAAATGTGCCGGTATTATTCACACTGACTTTGAAAAAGGTTTTATTAAAGCCGAAGTAATGTCTTATGATGACTTAATAAAATATGGTAGTGAATTAAAAGTAAAAGAAGCCGGTCGAGCTCGTTTAGAGGGAAAAGATTATTTAATGCAAGACGGCGATATTTGTTACTTCCGTTTCAATGTATAACAAAGTAAAATTACAAAAAAGATTCTATATAAATTAGTTTTTATAATACTTTTAGTCTTGAAAATTACATTTTCTTAAAAAATGTATCATTTCAAGGCTTTTTAAATGTCTTAAAATTTCCATTGTAAAATAAAAAATTAAATTATAGTGCAAACTGTAAAAAAAATTAAAAAGTTCTTGACAAGACCTAATGGGGGGGGGGTATGATATACTTAGATAAAAATATAATTGGTGGAAAAAAGGTGTTTGCAAAAATGGAAAAGTACAATAAATATATTCTAATCTTAATAGCAGTAATTGTAATAGGTATGAGTATAGGTTATTCTGCTTTAAATAGCGATTTAAAAATAAGTGGTGAAGTAAATTATCGCCCTCAAGAAGATGTTAGAGTAACTAACTTTACTGCTAATAGTAAACCGGATAATGTTACCATAGAATACTCAGATTATTCTAAGAATCAAGTAAAGTTAGGCTATACAAATACCTTAGAACAAGCAACTAGTATTACTTATACAGTTGAAATTACTAATTATTCTACAGTAAATATGGGTATTTTAGAAATATATGATACTGATGAAAATGTAGAAGTACAAGAAAATATGATAGGTACTAAATTAGTAGGCTCAGGTGGTATTAAAGAATTCACTATTACCTTTAATTCAACTCAAGCAGAAACAAAAACATATTTATTAACTTTTGAATTTGTTCCAATTTATACTGTTACTTACAATGGTCTAGGCAATACTGATGATTACGTACAAGAAGTCTTAGAAGGTGGACAATTAAAACAAAATTTAGGAAAAGATTCGGAAGTATGTAGTGTAACAATGGACGGAAGAAATTATACTGATTATACCTTTTCTAATGAAACTATAATAATCGATAATGTATTAGAAGACATAGTTATAAATGGATATGCACCAACAGTAGAGGAGCCAACAACACCAAATCCACCAGAATTAAATGGCGATATGGTACCGGTATATTATTATAAAATAAATGATAAAAATGGTGAGTGGCGGAAAGCCGATGAAAATAACTTAAATAATAGTTGGTATAATTACGCTAATCAAGAGTGGGCAAATGCCGTAACAATAATTGCCGATAGGCGAGAAGAAGTAAAAAAATATGAAGTAAATACTCCAATAGATATGGATTACATAAATACGATGTGGGTATGGATACCAAGATATTCATATACAATAAAAAGTGAAAATGGAGGAACAAATTATTATGGTAAGAAAACATCTTGTACAATGCCAACCCAAAAATTGCCAGGAGAAGTAGATGTAAAATTCATATCGAAAGAAGATGAAAGAGAAACAGGAAGTGCTAGGTACATAGGTGATGAAGTAAGTGGTTGGTATACAAATGAAGCTTTTGATTTTCCTGAAACTGATGAAGAAGTCAATACTCCAACAAAAAGAGGAGGAATATGGGTTTCAAAATTTGAGCCAACAGGTACAGTTTCAAGTTGTACAAATACAAGTTGTGATGTAAGTAGTGTAACGGTAAAACCGGGTATAGCTTCAATAAGAAGTAAAAAAGTAAGCAATTTCTACTTTATGTCAAGAAGTATGCAAGAAAATAATGCAAGTACTTATGGATTTGATGAAAATAATGGCGACTTACATATGATGAAGAATGATGAGTGGGGAGCAGTAGCATACCTTTCCCAAAGTAGATATGGCAAATATGGAAATAGTGAATATACAGGAGCTAATAAAGAAGTATATATAAATAATGATAGTAACTATATAACAGGACATAGTGGAGGAAGTCCAAGTGCAAGTAGTTCAGCAATAAGCTATGTCTATAATGATATGACTAATTTAGAAAGTGGAAAAGGTCAAGCAGGACCTGGTGCTTCAACAACTGGAAATATAACAGGAATATATGATATGTCGGGAGGAGCATATGAATATGTAATGGGTGTATTAGAATATGATGCTCAAGAAGAAGATGAACATAGCGGACAAATCGTGGCAGGTTCATCAGGATTTAGGGGGTTAAATAGTAGTGGAAGTAGTACAACAGGAAGTTATGATTTGCCAAATGAGAAATACTACAATAAATACAAAAGTGCTAATCCAACATCAAGCACTTGGTCATCAGCCAAACCGGAATCAGCTTGTAATGGAGGGGTGTGTTATGGACACGCTTTATCAGAAACTTCGAGTTGGTACGGTGATTATGCCACCTTTGTCATCCGCAGTTACCCGTGGTTCCTACGTGGCGGCAGCTACAGCGATGCCGCGGGTGCGGGAGTGTTCCACGTGTACGACAACTCTGGCATTTCCTACAGCGACGTCTCTTGTCGCTTGGCTTTCGCGCCATAGAGCGTAAGCGATTTACTCTTTTGCTTTGGCCTGCGCCCACCTCCTCTTTTTCCAGAGGTGGGCGCTAGGGATTTATTCGTAAAAAGTTTCTCTGTTTCTCGGTTGTTTTGCTATGCCAACTTTGTCAACCGCAGTAACCCGTGGTTCAAACGCGGCGGCAACTACAACAATACCACGAATGCAGGAGTGTTCTAGACGGTGCACAACAACTCTGGCTATTCCCACAGCAACTACTCTTGCCGTTTAGCTCTCGTGCCATAGAGCGATTTACTCTATTTCAGGCAAAAGGTCGAATTTCTAGAATTAACCTTTTTTTATCCAAAAAATTTGATTTAAAAGTTGTTTACAAATAAACTTTTGTTTGCTATAATAATACCGAGTATTTTAATACTCCTTGCTATCTTTGATAGCCATAAGTCCAAAAGGAGGTGCAAAAAATGAACAAATATGAAATTACTTTCATCGTAAGACCTGACATTGAAGAAGCACAAATCAAAAAAATAGCTGAAGATATGAAAAAGGTATTAACTGATGAAAAAGCAACAATTATTGAAGAAAAAGCTATGGGCCAAAGAGAACTAGCTTATGAAATTAACAAATTTCAAACAGGATACTACTATCTATACACTATAGAATCTCCTGTAGAAGCTATAAGAGAATTTGACCGTGTCGCAAGAATTAATGAAAATCTACTTCGTCATTTAGTTGTCAAAGTAGAAGAAAAATAAGAGGTATTTTTATGAATAAGGTATTTTTAATAGGAAGATTAACTAGGGACCCTGAATTAAGATATACAGGTAGCAACATTCCTGTCGCAACTTTTTCCCTTGCCGTAAATAGAAATTTTACAAATCAACAAGGCGAAAGAGAAGCCGACTTTATTAACATTGTTGTTTGGAGAAAACAAGCCGAAAACGTAAAGAACTATCTATCTCAAGGTAGCCAAGTCGCAATTGACGGTCGTCTTCAATCAAGAACTTACGACGGCAATGACGGTCAAAGAAGATACGTTACGGAAGTTGTTGCGGATAATGTCGAATTCTTAGGCTCAAAAAATTCCTCAACTAATTCAAATCATAGTATGCCGTCATCTAATAATACTGACATTCCTGAGCCTACCCCTTATGATTTTAGCGACTCATCAGAGCAAAAAGGAACAGACATTGACAGTAATCCTTTTGCCGACTTCGGAGCCAGTATTGAAATTAGTGACGATGAATTACCATTCTAATAAGGAGGATAAAAAATGGCAGAATTTAATCGTAGAAAGAAAAAAGTATGTATGATGTGTGCTGGCAAAACTGTAGATTACAAAGACCCAGAAACATTAAAAAGATATATTAATGAAAAAGGCAAAATAGTACCAAGAAGAATTACCGGTAACTGTGCCTTACATCAAAGATACATTTCTACTCAAGTTAAAAGAGCTCGTGCAATAGCCCTTTTACCATACGCAAAATAAAAAAAGCTTCACATTTAGTGGGCTTTTTCTTTTCATTATAAAGCTTTCTAAAAAAGCTATATTGACCACCTCTTTTATTAGACAAAACTAGCTATTTATTATATAATAAATATGTACTTTAAAAGGAGGACTAAATGGGGATAATAGATGAACGCAGAAAACTAAACAAAAGACTTCGACAAGCGAAAACAATTTTCATAATGGCCCATAAAGACTTAGACTTAGACGCTTTAGGAAGTTCAATTGGTATGTATATGATTTTAAAGCGTAAAAAGAAAAAATGCTTCTTAATAATAGATGACACCACCCACGAATTAGGTGTTGAAAAAGTCTTAAGAGAACTAGAGGGTTGTATTGACATCATTAAAAGTGAAGAACTAGACAAATATTTGTATCCAAGAAAACAAAAGAACTTACTAATGATTCTAGATACCAATAAAGAAGACCTTGTTCAAAGTAAAGAAGTTCTAACAAAAATTGATAAAAAATTAATAATCGACCACCACGAACTTGGTAAAACTACTATCAAAGACGCTACTATAATAGCCGATACCGATGCCTCAAGTGTCTGTGAAATGATTACACAACTAATCGAATATTACGATGTAGAACTTGAATCTTATTATGCCACCATTCTCTTAGCCGGCATAGTCTTAGATACCAACAATTTCACTTTAAAAACCAAACCTGAAACCTACTACTCAGCTTATTACTTATCAAGTCTAGGTGGCAGTGCCAAAAAAGTGCAATATCTACTTAAACAAGACATCATTGAATACACCGAAAGACAAAAACTTCTTGCTGGTATTGAAACTATCAATGATAAAATAGCCTTTACCAAAGCAACACCCTATACCATTTATCGTCGTGAAGACCTAGCCAAAATAGCCGACACTTTACTATTCTTCAATAACATTGAAGCCTCATTCGTAATAGGCAAAATTGGTAAAGACACTATCGGTATAAGCGCTCGAAGCCTAGGAAACTATGACATAAGTAAAATCCTAGAAAAACTAGGCGGTGGCGGTGACAACTACAATGGTGCCGCTAAATTCGAAAAAACAACTATAAGTAAAGTTGAACAAAAACTAAAAAAATATTTAAAAGAAGAATAATACCACCCAAAACGCAGAAATAAACACTAACAAAACTAAACGCAACCACCAACTAAAACATTCTAAAAAATTAAAAACACAAGCCAAAGATAGAGAAAGGAAAAGTGATTAAAATGGAAGTAATTTTTCTAAAAGACCTAAAAAATCAAGGAAAAAAAGGGGATATTAAAAATGTCAAAGACGGCTATGCCGAAAATTTCCTAATTAAAAACGGTTATGCCATAAAGAAAACTAAAGAATCTTTAGCCAAGCTTTCTCACGAACAACAAAAAAAGGCTCAAGAAGATGAAGAAAATAAAAAGAAATATCTATCCTTAAAAGAAGAACTTGCTAAAATCACTTTAGAATTTAAAGTAAAAACAGGAGCTAATGACAAAGTCTTTGGTAGTATAAGTGTAAAACAAATTAAAGATGAATTAATGAAACTAGGCTATAAAATAGAAAAAAGTGCTATTGCCCTAGAAACGCCTTTATCTTCATTAGGTTTTCATAATGTAAAAATAAATCTCTACCCAAGTATAACTGCCGAAATAAAAGTTCATTTAATCAAGTAAAGCTAAGAAAACAACAAAAAAGGACGTGATAAAATGCCAACAAAAAATCTACCCAACAATTTTGAAGCCGAACAGTCTGTACTAGGAGCTTGTTTTCTTTCCAAATATGCTTTACAAAAAGCCGTAGAAAACCTAGTCCCACAAGCATTTTATGATGAAAAAAATGAAAAAATTTTCTCGGCAATGATAGCCTTAATGGACCAAAAAACGCCAATTGACTTAACAACCATAACAAGTTATCTTAAAAACAAAAATGAACTAAACGCCGTTGGTGGAGTAGAGTACTTATCAGAAGTTTTGAATTTTGTTCCTACGGCCGCTAATATTGATTACTACATTAAAAGTGTTGAAGAAGCTGCCATTTTAAGAAACCTAATTGAAACTGCTACGGAAATAGCCTCAGAGGGCTACAGTAGTGATGAAACAGTAAATGAAATTTTAGATAATTCTGAAAAGAAAATATTAAATATTGTCAAAAATAGAAAATCAAGTGAGTTTCGTTCTATTAAAGATGTTCTAGCTAAAACACAATCAGACCTAGAAAGACTATCTGAAAATAAAGGTGAAATTACCGGCTTAGCAACAGGTTGGTATGACTTTGATAAACTAACAACCGGTCTTCATCCCAACGAATTCATAATTATTGCGGCTCGTCCCGCTATGGGAAAAACGGCCTTTGCCCTTAATTTAGCAACCCATATTGCTATGCAACAAGAAAAAGCCGTTGCCGTTTTCAATTTAGAGATGAGTGCGGAGCAACTAGCTATGCGTATTCTCTCATCCCTAGGTCAAATCGAGGGCTTTAAATTACGTACCGGTAATCTTTTAAATACCGACTGGAAAAGAATCAATGAAGCCGCTTCCCGCCTAGCTAATTCCAATATGGTCATTGATGACACACCCGGTATAACGATAGGTGAAATAAGAGCTAAATGTCGTCGTCTAGCTAGTAGTGAACAAGGCTTAAGCTTAATCGTCATCGACTATCTTCAACTAATATCCGGTGGCAAAAATTATGGAGCTAATCGTCAACAAGAAGTATCTGATATTTCAAGAAGCCTAAAAACTCTAGCTATGGAATTAAATGTTCCCGTCATAGCCTTATCCCAATTATCTCGTAGTGTTGAGGGTCGTGAAGACAAACGACCTCTAATGAGCGACTTACGTGAATCAGGCTCCATTGAACAAGACGCCGATATTGTTGCATTCCTTTACCGCGATGATTACTACAATAAAGAAGCTCGTAGCGAAGACAATAACAGTATAAGCGAACTAATCATCGGCAAACATCGTAACGGTCCAACCGCTACTATAGAACTACTTTTCAAAAAAAATACATCAACTTTTTTAAATTTACGTAAAGACAAAACTGATACGGAGGCAAATAAAGAATGAAAAGACCCAAAATAATCCTAATCCTAATTTTAATACTATCCCTAACTGTCAGCTTAGGCTTTAAAACTATGGAATTAAAACCCCAAACTGTCTATCACGTCTATCTAAAAGGCAAATCCCTTGGTCTAATAACATCCAAAGAACGCCTTGAAGACTACATCGATAAAAAGCAACAAGAAATAAAAGACAAATACAAAGTTTCCAAAGTTTACCTACCCGAAGACTTAGACATTGTAAAAGAAATAACTTACTCTAACGACATCAAAACCGTTGAAGAAATATACAGTGAAATAAAAGATATTTCTCCTTTTACTATTAGTGGATATATGATAAAAATAAAAGGACTTGATACCCAAGACGCTAACGGCAAAAAAATAAAAGGAACTACCAAAATTATCTACTGTCTAGATAAAAAAATGTTCGAAAGTGCCATTCAAAAAACGGTAAAATCCTTTATTCCTGAAAGTGACTATAATGCCTATGCCGAGGGTACCCAAGAAGAAATTGAAGACACCGGTAGTATTATCAAAAATATCTATATTGAAAATAAGATAACAATTAAAAAACAAAACATCCCCGTTGACAAAACAATCTATCAAAATGAAGAAGACCTAACAAAATACTTACTATTTGGTACAACGGAAAAGCAAGCTACTTACACCGTAAAAAAAGGTGACACTATCTCTAAAGTAGCCTTTGAAAATAAATTATCAACTGAGGAATTTCTAATTGCTAATACTAATTTTACTGATGAAAACAGTTTGTTATCACCTGGTCAAGAAGTAACACTAGGTATAATAAGACCACAATTTAATGTTGTTGAAGATGACTATGTCGTTCTTCGTCAAGAAAAAAACTTCACAACAGAAACACAATATGACGATGAAAAATATACTGATTATTCAGAAGTTATCCAAGCCGGTATTAAAGGAGAAGAAAAAGTAACCCAAAGAGTTATTAAAAGAAATGGTGAAATAATTAGTCTTCAAAATACCGCTACGGAAACTTTAAAAGAGCCTGTTACCGAAATAATTGTTAAAGGTACCAAGACCCCTACATATACAGTAGGCTATGGCGTACCTGTACCAACAAAAGGTCAATGGGGCTGGCCTGCTACTTGTTCAAATATCTCAAGTCCATTTGGTTATCGTTGGGGAGTATTACACGACGGAACTGATATAGCCGGTTGTGGTTATGGCTCAAATATCTTTGCCGCTCAAGCCGGAACAGTAGTTGATTCTAGAAAGAAACCTGGTGGCTATGCCGGTGGTTATGGTGACAATGGTGAATACATAATAATTGACCACCATAACGGTTACTATTCAATGTATGCCCATATGTGTCCAGGTTGTCGTAAGGTTAGTGTTGGTGATAATGTTGTTAAAGGTCAAGTAATTGGTGGTATGGGAATGACCGGTATGGCAACAGGAATACACGTCCACTTTGCTATATGGTATGGCTATCCATATCGTGGAGGCATAGCTCAAAACGCTATGAACTTCTTCTAAAATGCAACTAAAAATATTAGCTAGTGGCTCTAAAGGCAATTGCTCACTAGTCTTATGCAATAAAACAAACTTCATAATTGATATGGGTATTTCATACCTAACCTTAAAAAGAAGCATTGAAGAATTATCCCTATCCTTTGCTTCTTTTGCCGGTATTTTAATTACCCATAATCACGCCGACCACGTAAAAGGCTTAACTGCTCTTTTAAAATATACTGACTTGCCCGTCCTTATTCCGGAAGAAATGTATGCTAGCCTAAAAGATAAAGTTCCCAAAGAACGTTGCCATTTCATCACTGACACTTTTAAATTAAATGATGTGGAAGTAGAATTAATGCACACCTCCCACGACGCCCCTTTTTCCGTCGGCTATGTCATCACTCATAAAGACAAAAGTATTGCTTACATCACCGACACAGGTTACATAAATCGCAAACTTCTAGCCAAAATGCACAAAAAAGATGCCTATTTTATTGAAAGTAATCACGATGAAGCAATGTTAATGGACGGACCATATCCTCGCTTTCTCAAAGAAAGAGTTATCAGTGACCACGGACACTTATCCAATAGAACAACGGCTAAATATCTAAAAGAACTAGTAGGGGACAATACAAAATATATAATATTAGCCCACCTAAGCGAGCAAAATAACACCGAAGAACTTGCCTTAAAAGCTATTGAAGAAGAAAACATTAATAAAGATATAACTGTTTTAATCGCCAGACAAAGAGAAGAAAGTCCCCTAATTGAGGTGTAGTATGATAAAAATAATTGCCGTAGGTTCTATCAAAGAATCTTACTTAAAAGAAGCCCTAAATGAATACTTAAAAAGACTCCAAAAATATACCAACATTGACATTATTGAAGTTAAAGATGAGGGGCTAGTTGAGCCGTCCAAAGCCTTAAGTTTAGAAGCAACAAAAATAAAAAAGCACCTTACCGACAAAGACTACATTATTACTTTAGAAATAGAGGGTGAAAACTTAACATCTCCCCAACTAGCTTGCAAACTTCAAACAATATTAGTAGAAAATAGTAACATAACTTTCATTATAGGTGGCAGCTATGGTCTAAGTCCGGATATAAAATCCCTTGCTAGACTACACTTATCTTTTTCTAAACTAACATTTCCTCATCAATTATTCAGAGTTCTTTTGTTAGAACAACTTTACCGTTCATTTAAAATAATTAACAATGAAAGCTATCATAAATAAAAAAGAAAAGCCTTAGTCTGACAATAATTTTCCAAAAAAACTTTTACTAAAGAGAGGATGATGTCTATTATGATAGGCAATACGTGGGATTCTTTATTGCAAGAAGAATATCAAAAAGACTACTTCACTAATCTTTTATCTTTTGTTAATGAAGAATACAAAACAAAAACAATTTATCCTAAAAAGAATGAAATTTTTAATGCTTTTCGTTATACTGATTATAATAATGTTAAAGTAGTAATATTAGGTCAAGACCCATATCACGGCCCTAACCAAGCCGAGGGTTTATCTTTCTCAGTCAGTAATGAAGTATTAAAACCTCCGTCTTTACAAAATATTTTTAAAGAACTCCAAGATGATTTAGGAATCCCTTTTCCTAAAAAGAACTCTTTAAAGCCTTGGACTAAAGAGGGTGTATTACTTCTAAATGCCGTTTTAACAGTTGAAGCCCACACACCGACTTCTCATAAAAATCACGGTTGGGAAACATTTACTGATGAAATAATTAAAATTATCAATGAAAAAACTACTCCTGTTGTTTTTATTCTTTGGGGTAGTTATGCTCGAGCTAAAAAGAAATTAATTACCAATCCCATTCATTATGTCATTGAATCAGCTCACCCATCACCATTTTCGGCTTACAATGGATTCTTTGGAAGCAAGCCTTTTTCCAAAACAAATGCCTTTCTAAAAAGTCACGGTATTAAAGAAATTAATTGGTCTATAGATGAATAAAACTAGTAACTTTCTACTAGTTTTTACTTTGCACTTGTACGGCCGTAATGGCTACGACTCCTATTATATCTTCCATACTGCAACCTCTTGATAAATCATTTATAGGCGCCGCCATTCCCTGACAAATTGGTCCATAAGCCGAAGCTTTAGCCAAACGTTGCACTAATTTATAACCAATATTGCCTGCGTCTAGATTTGGAAATATCAACACATTTGCTTTTCCTGCTACGTCACTATTTGGAGCTTTCCTAGTCGCCACCTCCGGAATAATTGCCGCATCAACTTGTAGCTCGCCGTCTATTTTATAATTAGCAAATTTCTCTTTAGCTAATTTAACTGCTTCAACTACTTTATCAACGTCTTCGTGTTTACTACTCCCCATTGTTGAATAAGAAAGTAATGCCACCCTCGGCTCCTCTCCAACCAAGTACTCAAAGCTCTTAGCACTACAACCTGCAATTTCTGCTAGTTCCTGACTAGTTGGGTTTTGAACTAAGCCACTATCTGCAAATATAAAAATTCCCTTTTCACCATACGTACAGTTTTCCACTTGCATTAAGAAAAAGGCCGATACCAACTCAACATCTTTTTTCGTTTTTATTATCTGCAAAGCCGGCCTCAACGTATTAGCCGTCGAATGACACGCTCCTGATACAACCCCGTCGGCTAAACCTAGCTTTACTAGCATACAAGCATAGTACATATAGTCACTCACTAATAAATTCCTAGCTTCCTCTGCCGTCATACCTTTATCTTTTCTTAATTCAACTAATTTACTAACTAACTTTTCCAAAAGTTCTTCATCATCAGGACTATAAATTTGTGCTTTACTAACATCGGCTACTTCTAAAGCTTCCTCAACTTCCCTTTTCGTCCCAATTAAAATCACATCACAAAAGTCCTCTTCCATAATAGCACAAGCCGCTTCAATAACCCTCTTATCCATTATTTCCGGAAGAACAATTCTTTTTCTTTCTACCCTTGCTCTTTTTTTCAAATCTTCTATAATATCCATACTTATCCTATCTTTCATTTAATATTTCATATATTTCTCTTTTTTCATTATTATAAAAATCCTTTTTCTTATATCTACAAAACAAAGCCACAACATTAGACGGAAAAGAACTTATTAATTTATTATAATCAACTACTGTATCATTATAAAATTTAATCGTTCCAATAATATCCTCTTCATTACTATTAAGTTCATCTATAATTTTAATAAGACTATCACTCTTAAGTAACTTCTCATTATCATCAATAGTCTTAAAAAGCTCATTATAAGCTGTTTTCAAACTATTATGAAGTTCAAAATGGTCTAATCCTTTTTCCATAATATAAGGTATTTCTTCTAAAAAATCCTTTTTCTTTAATTCTTTATTAATAATAGGAATACTTTTTTCTAACAACTCTTTCTTTTTTTCCAAATAAATCTCTATATCATCTTCAGCATTATCAATTTTTATAACACAAAACTGATATTTATTATGATAAACAATTATTAAAATAACAATTAATAGTATTAATACACAAATTCCAATAACAATACCTAGCATAAAAAATACCTCCTAGACTAACTTAATTATATCAAATTACTAATTAATTAAAAAGGGAAATTTCCAATTTTAAAAATAAATATTTTTAATATGATGAAAATATGCTAATCTACAGTAAAGAGAGAGTATACGAATGGAAAAAGAAAACTTAAAAAACATCCCCTTAGAATATAAACCTATAAGTATGTGGGGCTATTTTGGTTATCAAATTTTATTTGCTTTACCAATCATTGGCTTTATTATTTTATTAGTATTTGCTTTTGGAGAAACTAACAATATCAATTTAAAAAATTATGCTAGGTCTTACTTTTGTTACTTAATCCTTTTAGTAATTCTAATAGTCATCTTTGTAGCAGTATTTTCTGCTGGAATATTTGCTAACTCTATTTAATAATAGGCTTTTAATAAGCTTATTTTTTTTCTATTATAATATCAATATTATGCTTCTTACACATATCAATAAAGTCATTTAAAAACATTCTATTTCTACCATTTTCAATATTATTAATACTATCTCTACTTCTAGATAAAGTCTTTCCAAACTCTTTTTGTGTTAATTCAGTCCATTCTCTAATAATTCTAACTACCTCTTTAGCTTCATAATTATTAGCTTTTATTTTCATAAGCATCACCTAGTTATAAGATTATCAATAATACTCAAGAAAAAACAAAATTGAGTATTGACTATACTCGAAAGCTTTAATATAATTTAAATGAGTATAGATAATACTCAAAATATTTTTCGTAAATAATTAAATTCTTATAAAAAGAGGTAAAGTTAATGAATAGTAGAAAAACTAAATTAATTATAATAGCTTGTCTTTGCGCAGCAGTACTTGTCTTGTCAATTGGTTATGCTTTATTGTCAACAAGATTAAATATAACAGGTACAGCAAAAGTGCCGGCTAGTACGTGGGACGTAGTATTTTTAAAAGATGAAATACAAACTACCAAGGCAGGAATGGCTAAATGTAGTATAGGTACAATTGATGGGACTAGTATTTCTGGAATGAGTGTCGAATTTACTAAACCAGGAGATTCTTGTACTTTTACTATTCCTGTAAAAAATACCGGAACTATTTCTGCTAAATTAGTAGACGTAACAGGCAAAAGTTCTAATTTAACATTTGTAGGAAGTGGTAAGACTGCTTCAAGTGATCAAGATTTATTAAAAAATAATGTAGTATATGAGGTCAATTATAGTAAAACAGCTATTAATGGAAATACTGACTTTTCTAGTATTGATTTATTAAAAGCAGAAACACAAGAAATAGTAACTTTAAGAGTAACCTTTAGTCATAGTGCCGAAGACATTCCTAAAAATCCTGTTACTTTAGGAGGATTAGATAGAGGCTTTATCTTTGAAAGTTTAACAAAAGAAGAAGCAGAAGGACAAAATGGTTCAAGCCTAGATAATATACCAAACAAACCAGAATTAAATGGCGATATGATACCAGTATATTATGAAGCAACTAGTGCAACAGAAGGCACATGGAAAAAAGCTGATATAAATAATGAGAATAATAATTGGTATGACTACTCTAATCAAAAATGGGCCAATGCTGTAACAATAATTGCCGATAAACGAGATGAAATAAAAGAAGCAGCAGTTGGAACTTCAATAGAGATGGATTATATCAATACCATGTGGGTGTGGATACCAAGATACTCATATACCATAAAAAGTGAAAATGGCAAAGCTTATTTTGGAAAAGCCAGTTTTGGTAACGATAATCCAACGGAAGATTTACCAGGCGAAATAGATGTAAAGTTTATTTCGAAAGTAACAGAAACAGGAAGTGCACAATATACAGGAGATACACCAACCAATTGGCGTACTAATGAAGCCTTTGATTTTGGTGGGGAAAAGAGAAGTGGCCTATGGGTAGGAAAGTTTGAACCAACAGGTAATTTATTATCAGATGTTCAAGCTTGTATTGATACAAATTGTAATGTAAGTAATGTAACAGTAAAACCTGGCCTTTCATCTATAAGAAATCAAACAGTAAGTAGTTTTTTCTATATGGCTAGGAGTATGCAACTACACTATGCAAACAATTATGGCTTTAGTGCTAGTGGCAATTTACACATGATGAAAAATGATGAATGGGGAACAGTCGCCTATCTATCCCAAAGTAAATATGGCAAATATGGAAACAAAAATTATATAGGAGTAAATAAAGAAATATATCAAAATAAATCAAGTTATTATTTAACGGGAAGCAGTAATGGAACATCAAGTCAATATGAAACAAATCAACAACAATTTTTTTATAATAATATAACTAATTTAGGAACAGGAAAAGGTCAAGCAGGTCCAGGAGCAAGTACAACTGGAACAATATATGGTATTTATGATATAAGTGGAGGAGTTTCTGAATATGTAATGGGAGTATTAGAATATGATGCGCAAGGAGTAGGAGAGAATAATGGACAAATTGCAGCAGGAGATAATTTAGGAAGTTCGGGATTTAAAGGCTTAGATAAAGAGGGTAATCCAACAGGAATATATGAATTACCTAACACTGAATATTATAACAAATATAAAAGTGCCAATCCAACAATGGAAGATTGGGCATTAGCTAAGCTAGAATCAGCTTGCAACGGAGAAAATTGTTATGGTCATAGTTTGTTAGAAACAGCTAATTGGTATAGTGATAAAACTGAATTTGTTAGTCGCACTTCCTCGTGGCTTGTCCGTGGTGGCTATTACAGTCGTAATACAGACGCTGGAGTGTTTAGTGTGTTCTTTAATAATGGATATTCTAATCCAAATTATTCTTGTCGCTTGTCCTTTGTGCCATAACATAAATAGAATAACCTTAAAAATTACTTGATAAAAGTAAACAAAGACTTAACTAATGCACTTATTAAGTCTTTGTTTTTGTGATAAAGTAAAAAAGCACTTTCAACCCAAAGTGCCCTTTACGAAGCGTGCTCCTTACTAGCTATCTCATCAAAAGTTTCATCAGTACTAGACGGCTCCGTACCTTTAATAAAATACATCAACTTCTTCTTTTCATCTGCTTCCGTAGCCGGTCTACCTGATATAGGCTCTACAAACATACCTGTCACATTCTGAGGTTTCTTATACCAAGTTTCATCATCTGATTTGCCCTCCTCATAAAATTCAACCGAGTTATACCAAATATTTTGTGCATACTTATAATCACTAGTCGTAAGCTCCTTATTATCATCATATCCGGCCCATACTGCACAAAGAATATCCTTATTAAAACCTATATTCCAATTATCACTATTAGTCGTACCACTTTTCAAAGCGTACTTATGCTTAAGCTTAGCCGCTAAACTTATAGCCGTTGGATAATTATAATCAATATAATCTGCGTCATAAGTAGCCGTCAATAAATTATTTAAAATAAAAGTCAAACTACTATTTAAAACTAACTCCTTAGTATTTGGTGCCTCATATAAAACTTTGCCCTCTCCGTCCTCAATTTTCTCAATAAAATGTGGCTTTATCTTATAACCCTCATTCGCAAAAGCCGAGTATCCTGCCGCCATTTCAATAATATTTATTTCATTAGTACCAAGAGGCAAAGACGGAATATCTTCAAGCTTAGCCGTAATTCCAACACGGCGTGCTACATTAATTAACGCATCACTTCCCAAAAACAAATGCGTCTTTACCGCATAAATATTTTCTGAATAAGCAATTGCCGTACCCATTGAAATAGGCTTATTACCATATTTATCATTATAATTTTTAGGCGAATAATCATCTTGATTATCAAAAGTAAAAGTAGTAGCCTCACTAGTAAAAGCCGAACTAGAAGTAAAGCCATTTTCCAAAGCCGCATAATACAAATATGGCTTCATCGTTGAGCCTACCTGTCTTTTTGAAGAAAGCGCTCTATTATAAGAAGAACTATCATAATCCTTTCCGCCCATAAGCGCAACAATTCCCCCTGTATTAGGATTCATCATCACAACTGACGTTTCAATAGAAACATCTTGCGGAATCGTTTCTTTAACCGTATCTTCTAATTTCTTCTGCATTCTCACATCTAAATTAGTATAAATCTTCAAACCCTTATTATCATTATAAGAAGCTGGAATATCCTGCAAACTTTCTAATTCCTTAGAAACTGCATCTTGATAATACATAATTGAAGAAACTTCCTCCTCATTATCTTTTCCAACCAAAGTTAACTCCTCATTATAAGCCTTATCTCTTTCTTCTTCACTAATAACCTCATTTTTAACCATTAAATTTAAAATTAATAACTGTCTTTCCTTAGCCGTTTCAAAATCAATAAACGGTGAAAACTTTGATGGTGCCTTAGGTATGCCCACCAACATAGTTGCCTCTGCCAAATCAAGTTGTGAAGCCGACTTATTAAAATAAAACTTAGCCGCATTTTCAATACCATACTTACCGTGTCCATAATTTATCGTATTAAGATATCCCTCCAATATCTCATCTTTCGAATAATTAGCCTCAATTCGCATTGTATAAAGCATTTCATCCCATTTTCTCTTCCAAGTCTTATCAAAAGTTAAAAACAAATTCTTCGCATACTGTTGCGATATAGTAGAAGCTCCCTGTACATTACTTTTATTCTTTAAATTAATAAAACTCGCTTTTAAAATTCTCAAAAAATCAAAGCCCTTATGCTTATAAAAATTCTTATCTTCCGTATTAATAGTTGCTTTAATAACATTATCCGATATATCCTTTAACTTAACCCATTCTTTTGACTGACTCCCCTGAAAAAACACTTCCCCCTTATTATCATATAAAACCAAATTATTAGCGGTATTAATTCTTAACTTAGGCGACATTTTAACATACAAATAACTACCTCCAACTCCAAGCATTATCAAAAATATCCCCAAAAAAAATAACTTTCTCAAAATATGTCTTTTTTTCATACCAAGCTTCTTCTCCTTACTCTACTATTAGTATTAAAAAAATAAAATAATTTATGTATAAAAAAAGTAGTTTTAATAAATATAATTTCAAAGTAAGTTTTTCTTATTCTTAAAAGACATATATATTAAGAAAAGAGAATTATCAGTAAAAAAAACGTACTTGCTAAAAGTGCGTTTTCGCGTTATTATGTCTTTGTCAAGGAAACTTGCATAAAATAAAAAAGGAACATTCAATATTTCCAAGGTGTTGAGTGTTACCCAATAATTTGTGTAGCACCTAATTCAAGCTGTGAATTGGGTCTTTTTTTAGTTAATTCAAATAATTTAATACAAAACACCAAAAAAGGCTTTATTTATTCTTCAAATGTTATATAATACAAATAGCTATTCTTCAAGCACTTATTTTTTTCTATCGAAAAAGCCTATTTAGTAGGTATAAGTGCTACTTATTTTAATAAAATTCTTTATAAAACTAATGACTTTTTGGTATAATTTAAACTAGAAATTTTGAATGAGGGGTGATATAAATGTCCAGAAAAATGATTATTTCCGAAAAAAATGCAACTACCAAACAACAAGACAAGTTATCTGAAATTGAAAAGAATATATCAAAAGATGAATACAACCAAATAAATCTAACTATCTCAATAGAAAGTAAAGATAACAACCAAACTTTTCAAACAACTGCCACACATACTGATAAAACTTTAACCTACCAAGAAGATGATGCCCTTGTAACCTTTGATTATGACTCATTCATATTAATAAGAAAAACCAATGAGTATACCCTAACTATCTATTTTAATGATAAACACCCATACCTATCTATTGAGTTTTCTGACCTAGACCAAAAAATGAGTCTACCTGTCAAAACCAAATCCATTAAAAAAACTAAAACTTCTCTTCAAATCAAGTATAGCTTTGCTAAAGAAAATTATACTTATAAAATAGAACTAGCAAATCTTAAAAATTAAAAATGAGGTGTAACAATGAGTATATTAAAAAAATTAAATGCCGATTTAACTAATCTAGTCCTAGAAGCCGGCTATGAAGATAATGTCATCTTACTACCGTCTAATCGAAAAGACTTAGGCGACTATCAAATAAATAACGCCCTAACTCTAGCTAAAACGTATCATAAAAATCCTATGCTAATAGCCGAAGATATAAAAAACGTCCTACAAACTGATAGCCGTTTTACTAATATCAACATTGCTCCTCCGGGCTTTATCAACTTAACCCTTTCAACGGACTTTTTAATTTCCGTCCTAAACGAATTTAATAATGACCATTTTTCTTGTATTGATAAAAAAGAGCCTAAAAAGATAATCATTGATTATGGTGGCGCCAATGTATCTAAAGCCTTACACGTCGGTCACTTACGTAGCGCAAATCTAGGCGAAGCCCTAAAACGTCTAGCTAAATTAGTAGGTTATGACTGCTTAGGCGATGCCCATCTAGGCGACTATGGCCGCCCTCTAGGTTTAGTCTTATTAGAAATAAAAAAGCGTTATCCACATCTTGCCTTTTTTGATGAATCTTACCAAGGCGATTATAGTGAAATTTCTCTACCAATTACCAATGCCGACTTAGAAGAAATCTATCCTACCGCTTCCCTAAAAGCTAAAGAGGACGAAGCCTATCTTGAAGAAGCTCGTCAAATTACTTTTAAAATTCAAAATCACGACAAAGGCTATTACGAACTATGGCAAAAAGTAGTTAATATTTCTAAAGAAGCTATCAAAAAAGTTTATGATGACTTAAATGTTTCTTTTGAACTATGGCTAGGTGAAAGTGATTCCGTTAGCTACCTTTCTGAACTAAAAGACATTTTCACCCAAAAGAATCTTTTAAAACTAAGCGACAATGCCACTATAGTTGAAGTAGCCACTACCGAAGACAAAGCTCCTATGCCACCTTTACTATTTATCAAATCAAACAACTCCCTATCTTATGCCACTACCGACTTAGCCACAATTCTACAGCGTCAAAAAGAATTTGCGCCTGATGAAATATGGTACTGTGTCGACTTACGCCAAAACTTACACTTTGAACAAGTCTTCCGTGCCGCTCGTCTTTCTAAAATCGTTCCCGATAGTGTCAAACTAGAATTCATCGGCTTTGGTACTATGAATGGCAAAGACGGTAAACCTTTTAAAACTAGAGATGGCGGTATTATGCCTTTAAAAGACCTAATTAAATTAATAAATGAAGAAACCCTAAAACGTCTAAACCCTGACATCACCGATGACCAAGAACGTACAGAAATCTCTAAAGATGTCGCCATTGCCGCTTTAAAATATGCCGACTTCCTAGCTTTCCGCAGTACCGACTACATTTTTGAAGAAGAAAAATTTGCCGACCTAGAGGGTAAAACCGGCCCTTACCTTTTATATTCAACTATCAGAATGAAATCACTTTTAACCAAATCTCAAACTACCTACCAAAACATAACCACCCTCCCAACCAAAGAAGAAAGGCAACTAGCGATGTACATTTTAACCCTACCAACCGTTATCGATAAATCTTTAGAAACCAAATCTTTAAATGAAATATGCGAGTTTTTATACAACCTAACTGCCACCTACAACAAGTTTTATGCCGAAAACAAAATCCTAACTGAACAAGATACCTCCCTAAAAGAAAGCCGTCTTGTTTTAACCAAAATAGTATATGACTTAAACCTTTTACTTTTAGATATTTTAGGTATAAAAGTTCCAAAAAAAATGTAAAAAGTGTTGTATTTATAAAAGATATATGTTATAAGTGATATTGATATTTTAAAGCACTAACATATCTTTAAAATTAGCATATAATGTTTTGAATATAGGAGGGCTAGATATGAGTCTAAAAAATATGAAAAAAGATGAATTGGAATTATTATCTAATAAGGACATCACTTATTTAATATTAGAAGAAAGCAGTAAAACACTTAATACTGCCAGTCTTTTCCAAAAAATAATTAAACTATTAGAACTACCAGAAAGCTACTTTGAAACTAAAATAGCTGATTATTACACTGCTTTAACTACTGATAAAAGATTTATCCTTTTAGAAGACGGCACTTGGGACTTAAGAACTCGTCATACTTCTGATAAAGTCATAAAAGTAGAAGATGACGACGAAGAGGAAGAAGAAGACGAAGAAGAAAATGCCGACAAAGACGACCAAGCCGATGCCCTAGAAGAAGATAATTATGATGATAATTCTGAAGATGATGATTATGATGACACTAATGAAGATTTAAAAGACTTAGTAGTCATAGATGAAGATGAGTTAGAACTAGAAGAGTAATCTAGTTTTTTCGACTTTAAAAGAGAAAAGAGTGATAAAATGATAGAAAGATTAGAAGCAACTTTGCATAAATACGAAACACTACAACAAGAGCTTACTAAAAATGAAGTTTTAAGTGATATTAATAAAACAAAAGAATATTCCAAAGAAATGGCTTCTTTAGAAGATATAGTGTCTTGCTACAAGAAATATAAAAAAGTTCTAACTGATATTACTAGTACCAAAGAAATGCTAAAAGACCCTGAATTAGGGGAAATGGCTAAAGAAGAATTAAAAACTTTGGAGGCAACAAAAGACCAATTAGATAAAGAACTAGAAATACTTTTAATACCAAAGGACCCTAATGATGACAAAAACGTTATTATGGAAATAAGAGGTGCGGCCGGTGGTGATGAAGCTAATATTTTTGCCGGTGATTTATATCGTATGTATACTCACTATGCCGATAAACAAGGCTTTACTTATCAAGTATATAATTCTATAGAGGGTACATCAGGAGGCTACAGTCAAATTGAGTTTGTTATTAAAGGAAAAAATGCTTATTCAAAATTAAAATATGAAAGTGGCTCTCATCGTGTTCAAAGAGTTCCTGTTACCGAAGCTAATGGTCGCTTACAAACTTCAACCGCTACCGTTTTAGTTATGCCAGAGGTTGATGATTCAATTGATATTGAGATAAATCCTAATGATTTACGTATTGATATATATCGTTCTAGTGGTTGTGGTGGCCAAGGCGTTAATACTACTGATTCTGCCGTTCGTATAACGCACTTGCCTACTAATACTGTTGTTACGTGTCAAAATGAACGTAGTCAAATTCAAAATAAAGAGCAAGCCTTAAAAGTTTTAAAAAGTCGTCTTTATGAGTTAGAATTACAACGTCAACTAGAAGAAGCCGGAGCCGAAAGAAGAAGTAAGATAGGCTCAGGCGACCGTGCTGAAAAAATAAGGACTTATAACTATCCACAAAATAGAGTAACAGACCACCGTATCGGTTTTACAACTAAAAATTTAGACCGTGTTATGGACGGCGATTTAGATGACATTATCAATGCTCTAATTCAAGAAGACCAAAAAAGAAAAATTGAGGGAAAAACCGAAGAATAATGACTATTGAAGAACTACTTGTCTTTGCTAAAGAGCACATTCATAAAGACCACGCCAAAATTCTCTTAGCCGAAGCTTTAAATAAAAACCCCTTAGAACTCCTAACTTGTCTAGATGAAGAAGTTCCACCGGCTAAAGAAGACCTTTTCAAAAAAGAAGTTTTAGCTTTAAAAGAGGGTAAGCCCTTACAATATGTTTTAGGCAATGTTAATTTTTATGGAATAAATTTCTATATAAATGAAAATGTTTTAATTCCTCGTTTTGAAACGGAACAACTAGTTGAAAAAACAATTAATTATATCGCTACCAAATTCACACAACCCATCAATTTAATAGACTTAGGTTGTGGAAGTGGCGTTATCGGCTTAACCCTAGAACAAAAAATAGCCCTTAACTCCCTAGATTTAATCGATATAAGTACCGAAGCTTTAGAAGTAGCCAAAAAAAATGCTCAAAACTTACACTCCAAAGCTCATCTTTTTCAAAGTGATATGTGGCAAAACGTTTCAAAAAAATATAACGTTATCATCAGTAACCCACCTTATATAAAAGATTCAGAAGAAATAGACCCACTTGTAAAAAATAATGAGCCCCACTTAGCTTTATATGCTGGCAAAGACGGTCTTGACTGTTACCGGAAAATAATTGCCGGACTAGAAAACTATATGGACAAAACTTGCCTCGTTGCTTTTGAAATTGGCCCAACTCAAGGTCCTGCTTTACAAAAACTAGTTGAATCCACCTTAGAAAATGTCCAAGTATCCATTGAAAAAGACTTATCCGATAGACCCCGCTTTTTCTTTATCTTTAAAAATATTTAAAAAAATTGTATAAAAAAACAAATATTATCTCACTATTAAATTGAAGGTGAGATTTTTATATGAAAAAAGCCGTTATCGTAGTAGCAATAATTATTACAATACTTACACTAAATAAGCAAGAACAAGTTGCCATTCCAAAAGAATCTATTCGTTTTCGTGTAATCGCCAATAGTGACTCTACAGAAGACCAGTCTTTAAAAAGGACGCTAGTTAATAATTTAACCACTAACATAAACTTTCAAGAAATGGCTAATCAAGATATAAATATGACTAGGAAAAATATTAAAAATAGCCTCCCGGAATTTAAAAGAGTAATTGAAACAACTCTCGAAGCCTCTAAATCTAATCAAGCTTACTCTCTAAATTATGGCCAAAATTACTTTCCTAAAAAAGAATACAACAATATTATTTATGATGAGGGCTATTATGAATCACTTGTTATTACTTTAGGGGACGGTCAAGGTAAAAATTTTTGGTGCGTTTTATTTCCACCCCTTTGCTTAATAGAAAAAGAAGAAACTACTACTGATAAAGTTGAATACAAATCTTTAATAAAAGAAATAATTGACAAGTATTTTTAAAATACATAAAGAATAAAATATATAAGGTGAACAATATGCAAATACTTATATATTTTTTTCTTGCCATAGGTTTAAGTATGGACGCTTTTTCTCTAGCCCTAGCTTATGGAACTTCCCACTTACAATTTAAAAAAATCATCTTTGCTAGTATCTGTGTCGGTTTTTTTCATTTTCTCATGCCTTATCTAGGCTCTACTGTAGGAGCAAGCTTCATTGCCCACTTTCCCCTTAATACAAATCTGTTAGTCGCCATTATTTTCTTCCTCCTAGCTCTTGAGATGTTTTTAAATCGTAATGAAACTAGTAATAATTTAATAACCAATTTCATCTCAATAATCTTCTTTGCTTTTACCGTAAGTATCGATAGCTTCACCGTAGGTATAGCTCTTGGTATGACTAACAGTCTTATCTTCCAAGCTTCCACAATCTTCTCCATAGTTAGCGCCTTATTTACTTTCTCCGGTCTTTTACTAGGTAAAAAACTCTTTGAACGATATGGCAAAAAATCAATTTATATAGGTATTGTCATTTTACTACTTTTATCCTTAAAATATCTCTTTTAAATTTACGTTAATTATTATAGAAAAAGCCTTATTTCATTGACAAAAAAAGGCTTTATCACTTATGATAAAAGAGGTGAAGAAAATGTTAGTTAATTCAAAAGATTTATTACTTAAAGCGAAAGCTTCTAAATACGCTATTCCCCATTTAAATATTAATAATTTAGAGTGGGCTAAATATATTTTACAAGAGTGTAATAGCTTAAATGTTCCTGTTATTTTAGGTGTAAGTGAAGGTGCCGCTAAATATATGGGTGGTTTTAATACAATAGCTTTAATGGTAAAAGGCTTAATAACGGATTTAAATATAGAAATACCTGTGTGTCTTCATGTCGACCACGCTTCTTCTTTTGAAACTTGTAAATCTGCCATTGACGCCGGATTTACCTCAGTAATGATAGACGCTTCCCGCCAAGAACTATCAGAAAATATTAGAATAACTAAAGAAGTAGTTGACTATGCCCACAGTAAAAATGTAACTGTTGAAGCCGAAGTAGGGCACATTGGCGGAACGGAAGATAACATTACCAATACAAGTACCAACGCTACTTTAGAAGATTGCCTAAGCTTATATGAAAATACCCATATAGATTCTCTAGCTCCCGCTTTAGGAAGTGTTCACGGTTTTTATAAAGGTGAAGCTAATCTTGACTTTGCCACTATGCAAAAAATAAGTGACGCCTTACCAATACCGCTAGTTTTACACGGTGGTACTGGCATATCTGATGAAAAAATTGCCAAAGCTATTTCTTGTGGAATTTCTAAAATAAATATCAACACGGAACTTCAATCTGTATGGTCTAAAGCTGTAAGAAGTTACTTAGAAGAAAATAAAGACGCTATCGACCCTCGTAAAATTATTGGTAGTGGGGAAGAAGCCCTAAAGGCAAGAGTAGAAGAAATAGTAACTTTATTCAAGACAAAAATTTAACCTTAGGAGGAAAAACATGAAAATTATGGAAATAGAGGGTGGCCATGAATTAAGTGGCACTATCCGTGTAAGTGGCGCCAAAAATGCTACTGTTGCCTTAATACCGGCCGCTATTCTTACTGATGATGAAGCAACTATCTGTAATATTCCCGAAATAACTGATACTGATGCTTTATGTGATATTTTAAAATATCTCAAAGTAAAAGTTAATAGAGCAAGTGAAAGTATCGTTATTGACCCTAAATTTATGGAAAATGCCGAAATTACCGAAGAATTTTCCAAAAAATTACGAGCTTCATATTATTTTATGGGTGCTTTACTAGGCAAGTATAAAAAGTGTGTTATGTATTTTCCAGGCGGTTGTTCCATTGGAGCTAGACCTATTGACTTACACTTAAAAGGCTTTGAAGCTTTAGGAGCTAAAATAAAAATTGAAAATAATAAATATACAGTTGAAGCCGATGAACTAAAAGGAGCCAACATTTATCTTGATATAGCTTCCGTTGGTGCCACTATTAATATTATGTTAGCGGCCGTTAAAGCTAAAGGTAAAACAGTTATTGATAATGCGGCGAAAGAGCCCGAAATTGTTAACGTGGCTACTTTCTTAAATAATATGGGAGCTAAAATTGTTGGTGCTGGTACTTCAACTATCAAAATAGAGGGTGTCCAACATTTAAATAAATGCTTCCACGAAGTAATACCTGACCGCATTGAAGCCGGAACTTATATCATAATTGGTGCTTTATGTGGCCACGATTTCAAAGTAGATAATATGATACCAGAACACGTAGACTCTCTTTTATCTAAATTAGAAGAAATGAAAGTGCCTCTTGAAATAGGCCCTGATTATGTTACTATAAAAACAAGTAATCAACCTTTAGTCGCAACAAATATAAAAACAGCTGTATATCCAGGTTTTCCTACCGATTTGCAACAACCTTTCACAATACTTTTAACTCAAGCAAACGGCAAATCCAAAGTAAATGAAACCATTTGGGAAAATCGTTTTATGCATATACCTTATTTAAATAGTTTAGGAGCCGATATTTCCGTTAAAAATCAAACTGCTCTAGTTACAGGCCCTACTAAATTAACCGGAACAACCGTAACGGCCACTGACCTAAGAGCCGGAGCTGCTTTAGTTGCCGCCGCCTTAAAAGCCGAGGGCAAAACAACTATAAAAAATGTTGAGCATATTTTAAGAGGATATGAACAAATTATCGAAAAATTAACTAATGTCGGTGCTAAAATAGCCTTAAAAGAAATATAATTTAATAGTTACATTTCTTTTTTTATGGAGGCACTATGACAATATTAAAAAAATATTATAAATTTCTAATCTTACTACTTATAATATTTCTTATCTATCTTATCTTTAAAATGACTAATTTCAATAATATAAATTATACATCTTTAGGTGATGCCTATGCTTTAGGTGTTGATTCTTATGATAGAATTGATTATGGTTACAGTGATTTTTTAAAAGATTATCTATCTAAAAATCATGAGCTGAATTTTTATACCAAAGCTTACGCTTCCAAAGATATGTCTATTGATAAGTTTCATAGTGCAATTATTACTAATAAAAAAATGCACCTTGGCAACAAAAATTTAAATTTAAAAGAGATTATTCGTGAAAGTGACTTCTTAACTTTAACAGTTGGCTTAAATGATTTACTCTATAAAACTAGTATAACTCCAAACATTACTACTGAAAAATTAGACCAAATCTTGCAAGAAATACAACTCTCTTTTGATGAGCTAATTTTGGAAATAAAAAAGTATTATCCTAATGATATTTATTTTATCGGTTATTATGAATCAAATTATTATAATAGTTATATAAATTATGCTATTAAAAAGTTAAATAGTCTTTTTGCTAAAAATCCTAATATTATCTTTATTTCTACGGAAAACTTATTTAAGTCAAACCCCAATTTAACATCTAACCCTAATTTACCTTATCCTAATACAAAAGGTTATGAAGAAATAGCTAATTTAATAATTAGAAAAATAAACCAAGTAAAAACAAATATCTATTAATATTACACTATCACAATTGCATTAAATAAAATCTATATTATTTTTCTCGTTTTACATCATTTGACATTGTATTATTATTTTTACTTATTAACTGTATTCACTAATATAAAGAATATGTATAATTAAAATAGAGGGTGAGTATATGAAGAAGAAAATAATTTTAATTATTAGTTTTATTATTGTTTTATTAGTTGCGTATTTCGGTTATAAAGGATTTAACCTATACTATTTTAATACTTCTAATTTTGAAAAATTTACAGAGCAATTTAGCATAAGTGATACAATTACGCTTAAACTTAAAGATACTAAAAATAATGATTATTTTCAATACAAGAACATAAAAATAAGAAATGATTTTAAAGACTATGAACAATTAGAGTTAGATACTAATGTAGATAATACTTCTCCAAAATTAGTTTTAAAAGATGCAACTCATAATACATCTAAAGCCTTTTGGATGGGAATAGCTGATACTTATGTATACTTATCAAAGGCAGATAAAACTTTATATGGAACTAATGATAATAGAATAACAAACACAAATTTAACAAGTATTTTAGAGAAAAATAATATTTATAGTGATATAGAATTATTTAATTATCTATCAAATCAAAAATATGTTAGAAATAATATTTTTACTAGTGTTAAAAAAATGAAAGAAAACTATGCAATACAGTTTATAACATCGGTTATGATACCAGAAATAAGTAGTATAACTTTAATTAATGGAGATTATGAGGGTTATATATTTAATTTAAAAGATAATATGAGAGAAGTTTCTATATTAAAGAACAATAAAAGATATGTGTTTTCCTTTATAAGTGATTCAACCATAACAAATGAATATTTAACAGATATTTTAAGCACAATTGTTATAGAATAAAAAATAACTTTTTTCTCAAAATAGACAATAGAAAAAAATCAAAAAATAGAAAAAATCACTTGCCAAATTATCAATAACTTGTTATACTAATAACGCAATTTATTACTATGACTAATTTTAGTCATGGCGGAAGGAGCGATAAGATGAAAAAGGATATCCATCCAGAGATGAAAGACTGCACAGTAACTTGTGCTTGTGGAGAAACTTTTCAAGTAAAATCAACTAAATCAGAAATAAATGTTGAAGTTTGTTCAAAGTGTCATCCTTTCTATACAGGAAAACAAAGTAGAGCTTCACGTGCAGGACGCGTTGACAAATTCAATAAAAAATATGGTTTTACACCAAAAACTGATGAATAGTATAGCCTAGTGCTATATTTTTTTTGCCAAGAAAAAAATAACACCACTCACTAAGGAGTGATGTTAAATAAGTAATAAATAAAGGCATTACTTTAATATATAATAAGTATTTTTTCCAATACCTTTTTTAACTAAAATGTTATCATCTAATAATTTATTAATAAGTTTTTTAGACATTGTTTTTCCTATGTTCAAAATTCTTTCTACTTCTAATCTTGTTATTTTTGTTCTTTCCTTAACATATTTTGTAATAATTTCTTCTTGAGAAAGCTTATTATATTTATTTTTATCGCTTTCAACATAGTTTAAATTTGGCAATATAATTTTAAAAACATTTTCTGATAATTCTATAAGTGGCTTTAACTTAGAGTCTTTATATTCATTTATTATTCTTCCTATACCAGTACCATAATTTTCAACATAATTTAATCTATGAAATATTTCTGCTAAGTTAGGATTTCTTGATTCAGATACCCCATTATAAACATCATTTAAAGAAAGAGTACTTACCAACCCACCAATTGAATTAATTTCAATTCTATCATCAAATATTGATAATAATATACTACCATTAAAAAAGTAGTTTCTGTGTATAATAGAGTTCAATAGAGCCTCTCTAATAGAAAAATCCGGGTAATCTTTTTTATCCACCCTTTGTAAGCCATTAAATGTTGAATTTATATGATTAGCCAAATTCATATAATAAAAAGCGTCTTCCACAATTTTTAAACATGAGCCTGTTAATTCTTTTCTATCTTTAAATAATGTTTTATTTGTCCCGTCGAATATAGCGCATTTTACTGTATATGGATTTTGGTCTGAAAGTAAAAGAGCTAAATTGTTAAATTTATTATCCGTTAACATCTTTAAACTTTTAAATTTTTCATTCGAAAATTCAATATTTCTTTCTTTAAATATTTTTTTAGCATAATCAAAAGTTAATTCTTGTACATTTGCTATTTCTTCTTCAAAACTTTTTTTAGAAGACTCTAGAAGCATTTTTCTAATAATTTCATCAGTTGCTTGAATAGTAGATGAGCCATGTCTTATATATACCCCACTTGACTTCAATCCTTTGTCAGCTAAATAGTACGGTTTTTCCGGAGCAGAAGTGATGTGTAATTCGATAACATCTTTATTATCAATTTCCTTAATTTCTATATCGGTATATGTTGTTAAGTTACCAATAATACCCTCTCTTATCATTCCACTTAAAGATTCAATATCACTTTTAATATCCTTTAGTCCCAATACTTCGCCATTATCAGTAATACCAATATATATTGTTCCACCTTTAGAATTAGCAAAAGCAACAATTTCTTTCTTTATATTCTTATTTAGTTCTTGTTTTAATTCTACCGTTTCAGATTCTAAGTACATAAATATTCACCTACCATTAGTATAAACAATTATAATATTTTTTTCAATACTTTTCGGTCACTATTCGGTCACCATACGGTCACTATTCGGTCACCATACGGTCACTATTCGGCCACTTATGAAACAAAATATCTTTTTCTATCAAATTTCAAATGCTTTTTACACATTATTCTATCTATTATATATTTCTATTTTTTCCTCTCTTGACACACTCAAACTTCCGTGCTATAAAAAAATAAAGGGAGGAAATTTATGACCATAGCAATCGCAAGTGACCATAGAGGAGTTACTTATAAAGAAGAAATAATTAACTATTTACAAAGCAAAAATTACACTGTAATTGACTGCAGTGAAACTAACACAGCAACCGATGACTACCCAGACTTTGCCTTTGCCGTTTGCGACAAAGTTACATCAAAAGAAGCCGATGTTGGTATCTTAGTATGCCGTACAGGAATTGGTATGTCTATTGCCGCTAATAAAGTAAAAGGTATCAGATGTGCCAAGATAAATTCTAAAGAAGACGCCATTCTTTGCCGCAATGACAATGGTGCCAATGTAATGACTTTTAATTTTACAGATGATATTGAAAATATAAAACAGTACATTGACTGTTTTCTAACCGCCGAAGTTTTAACCGATGAAAGACATCGCAGGCGTGTTGCCAAAATAACAGCCTATGAGGAAAGCCACTAATGGCCAAATTTTTTCTCTACATCATCGTAACCCTACTTGTCATTTGGTCAATGGAATCTGTAAATATAAACCAAATTTTTAAGAAAAATCGCCCCTACCAAGCTCGCTTCTTTTACTTTTTCTTAGGTGTTTCCTTAATTTATTTAGTAACTAACTTCTTATTAGATTTATTCACTACGATAAAATTATTCTAAAAGTAGTATAAATCTTTTTTATTTTGTTCAAACTTATAATGAGGTGAAGAAAAAAATGAAAAGAAGTAAGTTAAAGTCTTTTGTAATACCAAGCTTTGTTTCCCTAGTAGCACTCGTTGCCTTACTAACCGCCGCTTTACTACCAAAAAAATCATCACTACAACCTGAGGATGATGCCAATACTTATGTAACAGGTTCAATCATCAGTAACGAAACAGCTGTTATTAACGAAGATATCCGCATAATTAACCCCTACACAGATTCCTCAGTAACGATAGGCAAAACCTATTACGACTACAAAGCCGATGCTGCTAATCAAGAAAAATCAATCATCTTCCACGACAATACTTATATGCAAAACTCAGGTGTTGATTTCGTAAGCAGTAACACTTTTGATGTTGTAGCCGTCTTAAATGGTGAAGTTACCAATGTTAAAGATGATGAAACACTAGGTAAAATCGTAGAAATAAAACACGATAACGACTATATCACAATCTATCAAAGCTTATCAGAAGTAACAGTCAAAAAAGGGGACACAATCTCTCAAGGACAAGTAATCGGCAAAAGCGGAACAAACGAATTAGATAAAGAAATAGGCAATCATCTACATTTTGAATTTTATGCCAACGGTCAAATTGTCGACCCAACACTTTATTTAAACAAAGAACTAAATACAAAGACTAATTAAATGATTGAGTAGCAATACTCTTTTTTTCATAAACAAGGAAAAATTTCATATATTATATTATAAAAAAATAAAAATATGGTAAAATATTAATGACAGATAGGAAGTGACAAAATGATAACAAGCGATATAGGAATTGATTTAGGAACAGCCAATGTTTTAATATACATCAGGGGAAAAGGTATAGTTTTAAATGAGCCTAGTATAGTAGCAATCGATACTGAATCAAAACGCGTAATAGCCGTTGGTAGTGAAGCTAACGATATGCTTGGCCGCACACCTGGCAAAGTAAAAGCCATTAAACCTATGAAAGACGGTGTCATAGCCGACTTTGAAATAACCGAAATTATGCTTAATACATTTATTAAAAAAATTAAAGCTAAGAAATTATTTTCTCGACCAAGAATTTTAATTTGTTGCCCAACTAATATTACGCAAGTTGAAAAAAACGCTATCAAAGAAGCTGCTGAAAGAACCGGAGCTAGAAAAGTCTACATTGAAGAAGAACCCAAAGTTGCCGCTATAGGAGCCGGCATGGACATATCCAAACCAACCGCAAATATGGTACTAGATATCGGCGGAGGTACAACCGACATAGCCATACTTTCTTTAAATGGCATAGTATCATCAGCCTCTATCAAAACGGCCGGCAACACATTTGACCAAGATATTATTAAATATATGAAAGAAAAATATAAGCTTTTAATTGGCGAAAAGACGGCCGAAGATATAAAAATAAACTTTTCCAACGTCTACAAGCCAAGTAAAAAAGAAAAGCTCGAAATACGTGGTCGCAATTTAGTTACCGGACTTCCCCATACCATTGAAATAACCCAAGAAGAAACAGCAGAAGCCTTAAAAGAAAGTGTTACTAAAATTATTAAAGCCACCACAAATGTCTTCGAACAAACCCCACCCGAACTAGTTGGCGACATTGTCGAAAAAGGTATTATTCTAACAGGTGGCGGTGCCTTATTAACTGGCTTAGGTGATGTTTTAGAAGAACAACTAAACGTTCCCGTTTTAATAGCCGAGTCCCCTTTAACTTGTGTAGCTGAGGGTACAGGCATTCTACTTAACAATATAAAATTACTTGAACAAGACCAATAACAGGTCTTTTTTTCGACATAAAGAAACAAACCGTTTCCTTATCAAACCCAAATTCTTATTTGCTTTCTAAACACATTTTGCTATAATATACTTAGAAAGAAGTGAAGTAAATGAAACTCCAATTACTTGATGCTAGTAGGATAGTTCTAGTAACCTTTGTTTTTTCAGCGCTGATTATGTTTCTTATGCGACGGGTTGCGGTACATGTTGGCGCAATGGACGTACCTAGTAATAAAGAGGGCCACAGACACATTCATAAGAAAGCAACTCCTAAGCTAGGTGGAGTCGGTATTTTCCTTTCTTTTTTACTTGGCTATATGTTATTCGGTGAAAATAGTATTCGTATGAATTCCATTTTAATTGCGAGTTTCATCATCATTTTAACTGGCATAGTCGATGATATAAAGCCCATAAGAGCTTATCAAAAATTAATGGGCCACATCGTTGCCGCCTGTGTAATTGTCTTTTATGGAGGCATATTACTAGAAGAAATAACTGCCTTTGGTTACGCTATTAATTTTGGAATGTTTGCTTATCCTATTACTATTCTTTTCTTAATAGCGTGTACTAATATCATCAATTTAATTGACGGTCTTGATGGTTTAAGTGGTGGAGTCTGTAGTATTTTCTTTATAACTATAGCTATCATCGGTTTTTATCAAGGCAGGGCAGGCAGCCTAGTAATGATACTGACACTTATTATGCTTGGTTCTACCTTAGGCTTTTTACTACACAATTTTTATCCCGCTAAAATATTTGTTGGTGACTGTTCTACTTTTTTAGGCTTCATCATTGGAATAATTACCTTATTAGAATTTAAAGGTCCTGCTCTTATATCATTCTTTGTTCCTGTAACAATTTTAGGAATACCGATACTAGATACATTATTCGCTATAATACGAAGACTACTCAAAGGCCAATCACCATTTCAAGCGGATAGACAACACTTACATCATCAATTATTAGGTATGAATTTTTCCCAAAGAACAACAGTATTAATTATTTATTTTATAAATATTCTCTTTGCCATGGCCTCTATCTTTTTTACTCTTATAAATCCAACTATTGGCTTGACAATTTATCTGATACTGTTTGTCTTAGTCTTATGGTTTGTACTACATACAACTATCATATCTGATAAAAATCCTAAAATGGTTAAGAAATTTGAAACATTAATAAAACATAAGAAGGCACCTTAAAAAGTGCTTTTTCTTATTCTACATAAAAATTAATTAATTTTTTTCTAACAAAACACTTTTAGATAAAGCGAAAGGAATGTGTGATTATTATGATAAATTTTGTAATTTGTGAAGAAGATACATCTTATATTACTGCCTACAAAAAATACATCGATAAAATAATGATGAACTTTGATATAGAATATGATTATCATATCTTTCACGGCTATACTGCTAAATGGAAAGAATTTACTTCTCAAGAAGCCGGTTTCAAAGTTTATATTATGGCTATTAAAACAAAAGAGGGCGCAGGCCTAGAAGCTGCCCAATATATAAGAGAACAATTAGATGATTGGCAATCAATGATAATTATGATATCGGTATATATTGATTATAAATATGAAGCTCTAAGTAAAAGATTAATGTTAGTAGACTACATAAGTAAATTTGATAATATCGAAACTCGCCTAGGCGACGCCATTAAAATTTGTTTAAAAAACTACGACAAAAGACCTAAAACGTTAAAATTTACTTTTAAGAAAATCATCTACAACATAGAGTTTAGTAAAATTTTATATATTGAAAAAGAGCAAGATAATAAAAGATGTATTTGTAAAACAACTGAGGGAAATTATTATATAGCTGGTACTTTAGCAACCGTCAGTAAAATGTTAGACCACCGATTTATTCAAATTTGCCGAAGTATAATTATAAATGGTGAGCAAATAGAGTCATATAATGTTAAAAGCAATATAATCACGTTTAAAAATAAAGAAGAATTAAATGCTATTTCTAGAAGCAAGAAAAAAGAAATCATTAATTATATAAGAGGTATTTATCACAGATAAGTATCTTTTTTTTCTTAAAATAAAAAAATGAGCCAAAACTCATTTTCACCTGCAAGAGAGGTCTTAAAGAAAGTGTATATTTTACTTAGACTATGGGTAGTAATGTAAAGTAAAATCACTAAAAAACTAAGTTATTATGCATGATAGTCAATAACAATTGCTTTGTATTTTTAATATAAACCTCACTTACAATACTAATTATATAGAATAAACTCTAAAAAAAACAAAATTTCTAAAATTGGTTATTTTTTAAGACGGTTTTTGCTAAAAATGTCGAAAAAACTCGAAAAATTACCGTTAAAGAATTAAAACAATACCATTTAAGGAAAAAATTTAAAAACTAAAAAGCATTTGTTAAAATAAATTTACCAAGAATAAAGAAATATTTGGTAGAAGTGAGGTGTATGCATTAGTGATAATCGGACGCGTGAAATGGTTTAATAATGATAAAGGCTATGGCTTTATAGATTTTAAAGAGAATGAAGATATTTTTGTTCACTATTCAGCTATCGAATTAGATGGTTATAAAACATTATCTGAAGGACAATTAGTAGAATTTAAGCTTATTGAAACAAGTAAAGGCTATCAAGCAGTAAATGTAAGACTTGTTAAAGAAACTGCTACTGTAAAATAGTAGTTTTTTTTCTTCTTTTCTGCTATAATGAAAGTACAAAGGAGGTGGCATTATGGAGATTATTATTCATGGTGACAAATTAAAAATAACTTCTGCTATGAGTGATTATATTAAGGAAAAGCTAGGAAAATTAGATAAGTATCTAGAAAATAGCGCAAACGTGCGTGCTAATGTCATAGTAAAAGTTAAAAATCATGAACAACGAGTTGAAATAACTATACCACTAAAAACATTTATCCTAAGAACGGAGGAAACAAAAAAAGACTTTTATGCAGCTGTTGATGTTGCTATTGACAAACTAGAAAGACAAATAAGAAAAAACAAAACTCGCTTAATGTCTATGTCAAAGCAAACTAAAACTAGTTACGACTTTAATGTCTCAACAATTGAAGACGAAGAAGAAAAAGAAAACAGTAAAATTCTAAAGAGAAAACTAGTTGCAGTTAAACCTATGAATGAAGAAGAAGCCATTTTGCAAATGGAGCTTCTAGGACATCAATTTTATATGTTTAAAGATAGCGAAACTGATAAATATTCAGTCGTATACAAAAGAACTGATGGCAACTATGGAATAATTGAAGCTGAGTAAGAGAAAAAAATTCAATTTGATAAGGATAAATCTTTCATTATCCTTATTTTTTTGATAGAATAATTATTTAAGGAGACGATTTAAAATGAACATATTAAAAAAATTATTTGACCATGAATATAAAGAGATGAAAAGATTTAGAGTACTAGCTGATAAAATAGTAGCCTTAGAAGATGAATATTCTAAGTTAACTGATACAGAATTACAAAGTAAAACTGAAGAATTTAAAGAAAGGCTAAGTAAAGGAGAAACCCTTGATGATATTTTAGTAGAAGCCTTTGCAACGGCTAGAGAAGCAGCTTATCGTGTACTTGATATGAAACCATTCTATGTTCAAATACTTGGTGCCTTAGCTATTCATTATGGAAATATTGCTGAGATGAAAACAGGCGAAGGAAAAACTTTAGTAGCCGTTATGCCTGCTTACTTAAATGCCTTAACAGGACAAGGCGTTCACATTATTACTGTTAATGAATACCTAGCTAATCGTGATGCCGAATGGATGGGTGGTATTCATAAATTTTTAGGTTTAACTGTAGGTGTTAACTTAAGAGAATTATCTAAAGAAGAAAAGCAAGATGCTTATAATTGTGATATTTTATATTCAACTAATAATGAAATAGGCTTTGACTATTTAAGAGATAACATGGTAGTCCGCAAAGAAGACCGTGTCCAAAGACCCCTAAATTTTGCTATTATAGATGAAGTAGATTCCGTTTTAATCGATGAAGCTCGTACTCCATTAATTATTTCTGGTGGTGAGATGAAAAGTGCTAATCTTTACATTGAAGCAGACCGTTTTGCAAAAAGCCTAAAAGCCGAACAAGACTACATTTATGATGAAAAAACTAAAAGCGTTAATCTAACTGAAAGTGGTTCTGATAAAGCTGAAAGCACTTTCAAAGTAAAAAATTTATATGAAGTTGACAATGCTACTCTTCTTCATCATATTAATCAAGCTTTACGTGCTAATTATTCTATGAAAAAAGATGTTGATTACGTTGTTCAAGATGGTGAAGTAGTAATAGTAGACCAATTTACTGGACGTTTAATGAAAGGTCGTGCTTATTCTGATGGACTTCATCAAGCTATAGAAGCTAAAGAAGGCGTTAATATTAATCAAGAAACTAAGACCTTAGCGACTATTACTTTCCAAAACTTATTCCGTATGTATAAGAAATTAGCTGGTATGACTGGTACTGCAAAAACAGAAGAGGAAGAATTCCGAAACATTTATAATATGTATGTAATAGAAATTCCAACTAACAAAGAAGTAATTCGTATCGATGCCCCTGACTTAGTTTATGCTACTAAAGAAGCTAAATACAAAGCCATTGTCGAATTCGTAAGAGATTGCTATGACAAAGGACAACCTGTACTTATAGGTACTATTGCTATTGAAACAAGTGAGTTAATTAGTAATTTACTAAAACAAGCTCATATACCTCACGAAGTTTTAAATGCTAAAAATCACGCTCGTGAAGCAGAAATAATTTCTAAAATAGGTCAACAAAAATCCGTAACAATTGCAACAAATATGGCTGGTCGTGGAACAGATATTAAATTATCTGATTCTATTAGAGATTTAGGTGGCTTATGTGTTGTTGGCACTGAGCGTCATGAATCACGCCGTATTGATAATCAATTGCGTGGTCGTTCTGGTCGTCAAGGAGACCCTGGTTATACTCAATTCTTTGTTTCTATGAAAGATGATTTAATGGTACGCTTTGGCTCAGACCGTATAGGTGAATTAATGAAAAATATGGGTTTAGGGGACCAAGCTATTCAAAGTAAAACTTTTACTAAGTCTATTGGAACAGCTCAAAAAAGAGTTGAAGGAAATAACTTTGATATTCGTAAACAATTACTTCAATATGATGATGTTATGAATAATCAAAGAGAAATCATTTATGAAAAAAGAAATAAAATACTTGATGAAGAATCAATTCATGAAATGATACTATCAACCTTTAGACATCATATTGAAGATTTAATAAATTCTCATCTTGCTCCTGAGGGCTACTTAACAGATGATGACTTAGACGATATAGCAAGCTTTGCTAATGAAAATTTATTACGAAAAGATATTTCTAAAAAAGATATAACTAATATGGAAACTAATGATGTAATTGATTTCTTAGCTAAAAGAGTCATTGAAGAATATGAAGATAAAATAAAAGAAATACCAGAAGAAGTTACTAATGAATTTGAAAAAGTTATTACTTTACAAGTATTAGATAATTATTGGATGGAACATATTAATACAATGTCTCATTTACGAGAAGGTATTCACTTACGTGGTTATGCTCAAGAAGACCCATTAAGAGCTTATACTATGGAAGGTTTTGAATTATTTGACTCTATGATGCAAAAAGTCGATAAGGATGTTTCAATCTTCTTACTTAAAGCAGAAATTCGTCAAAATATCGAAAGAAAAGAAGTATCTAAAAAGAAGATAACTAATGAAAGTAAAGAAGAAGTAAAGAAAGCTCCTAAAAGAGTTAACAAAATAGGTAGAAATGACCCATGCCCTTGTGGAAGTGGCCGCAAGTATAAACAATGTTGTGGTAAATAAACTCGTAAAGCCCTATAAAATAAGGGAAAAACGAGTTTTTTCTTGTTCCAATTTTTAGGTATTTTTTGATAAAAAAATAGCGATTAGATAAGTTTTAGACAAAGTTTTGAAAGTCAATTAAGCGTTAAATTTACTAAAAAATATTATTTGACGGAGTAATTTTATAATATTAAATATTGTGATATAATCTTTTTAAGAGGTGTAAGAATGAAAATAAAATCAACAGTAATTATTTATTTGTTGTTAGTAATGCTACTACCAATAACCGTCTATGCTACTGGTGGAGGATTGAGAAAAAATTCATTAAAAACATGTCCTAATGGAATTACTTATGGAATGCATAGTGATGGTCATGGAGGAACACATTGGCACATTGCTGTTACAAACGGAAATAATTATTTTGCAGATGGAGATGCAATTTATAGTGATCCATGTCCAGGATATGATAAAAACCAAGGAACTGCTGGATCTACAGATGGTAATAATACATCGACTAATAATTCTATGAATAATAATAGTGTACAGAGTAATTCCGGGAAAGAATCCATATTAGAAAAGAGCAATGATAATTCTTTAAAAAGAGTTATTATAGATGATGAAGAAATTGAGATTTCTGATAATATGAAGTTTGAAACAAATAAGAAAAAAGTTTCGATTGAAATTGAGACAACAGATTTAAATGCAAAAGTTAATTATGAAAACAAAGATTTAATATCAGGAGAAAACATCATAAGTATAATTGTTACTGCTGAAAATGGAGATAAAAAGGATTATACTTTAACAATTAATAAAATAAAAAGTAAAGGATCGGCAGTAATTAAAAAATTTGTATTAGGTGCCGGTGAGGTTGATTTTAGAGATAATAAAGCTACTATAACTAAATTAAAGAATGAATCTTCTTTAAATTATTCATATGTATTAAGTGATAAGAATGCAAAATTAATAATGTATTTAAACGGAGAAGAAACTACAGAATTTAAGTTATTAAAAGAAAATGATATAATAAATTTAGTTGTTGTTGATGAAAATGATAATGAAAATGTATATGAGATAACAGTTAAAAATGCTTCCATTATATATTCTTTCCTTATATATGGATTGACTGCTTTAATAATGCTATCTCCAATAGTAATTATAATGGTAATTATAAAAAAAAGGAAAAGAAATGATTAGCTAATATAAAAATTAGAATTACTACTAATAATAAATTAATATTTATTAATTTAGCTAAGTTTTTTGATTATTTCAAAGTATTTTACTTATTAAAATCTTTGTTGAAATTAATCTAAAATATAAAATGTATGATACAATTAATTATAGAGGAAGTGATATTATGAGAGAAATTAGATTATGTGATGATTCAGCATTTGAAGAAACTATGCAAAAATGTAATGAAAATAATTTAGGAATAGAAATTCAAGCGTTTGCAGACAAAATAATTCAAAAAGCAGGAAGATATGGCGAAAAAGATGAAACTGAAGAAGATGTAATAAAGAAGATAGAAAACGAAATGTTGAGAGTAAAGCAACTTTTACAACAATTTAAGCACGGAATAAGTATGCATGCTTGTTTTCATGAAATGAATGTAGGTTCAGATGTTTTGGCAATAACGAAAGTTGCTCGTGATTACTATGAAAAATCATATGAGCTTGCAAAAAAAATGAATTGCAGCGAAATAGTATTTCATAATGGTTATTTTCCAGGAACTTCTTATGAACCAAATTGGATAAGTAGGGCAATTAAATTTTGGAAAGAGTTTTTACAAGATAAAGATAATTCAATAACTATTTGTATAGAAAACCAATTTGAATTAGATAGTAATATATTAAAACAAATAATAGACGGCGTTAATGATGAAAGATTGAAAGTATGTTTAGATATTGGCCATGCGCATGCTAATTCCGTTATGCCAGTGGAACAATGGATAGAAACATTAGGAGATAGAATAGCATATTATCATCTACATAATAATAATGGTAAAAAAAATATACCTGGACATAATGATGATGAACATTTAGGATTAAATCACGGAACAATTGATATTGTTAGGGTACTAGAAAAAGCAGAGGAATATTCTCCTAATGCAATTTGGAATCTTGAATCTAATATAAGTTATCATTTGGAAGATATTGCTACGTTAAAATCATTAGGTTATATAAGAAATAATTACTTATCAATATAAATAATACTCGGAAGATTAAGATATTACGAACTAAATAGGTAGAAATAATTTCCTTTTATACTGATTTACTTCATCTGTAATATTAAATAACTTACAAAATACAAGCGCAGAATCAATTGAAGAAAAAGCCCATCAAAAAGAAAGGCTTATTAGAATATAAAATGTAGATACAATTAAGCTAGAAGTTATCAAAAAGAAAAATGTTATAAAATACTATTTGAAATGTTATAAGACATCTGGTGATATGTCAAGATAAAATTAAATAAATTTTTTTAGCAGTTTTTTAGATTTTCTGCTATATCAATAAAAATCAAGGCATGATTAAAACTGTGTGCAAATATGAATTTTTGCAAACAAAGGTAGTAACAAAATATGATGGTTTAGTTTATTACTTGATATAATTGATTTTTTCGTAGTAATCCATAAATCAATCTAACAAGTTTGCGAGCTGATAATGCGAGTGCACGTTTGTGTTGATGTTTGGTTACCTCATTAAATTTTTTAATATAAAACTCTTCAATAAAAGGAAAACCAAAATTAACACAAGATTGTGTAGCTTCAATAAGATAATAACGAAGATACTTATTGGAGTGCCTTGAAAAAGATGTGTCTTCTTTTTCAAAATTACCTGATTGGCTTCTGTTCCAACAAAGACCAGCATATTTAGCAAGACCAGCATCTGAATTAAAGAAATCAATAGAACCTATTTCAGCAATGATACCAGCTGCATATACAGGACCAATTCCACGTATAGATAGAAGAATATTATAGGCATCAGGACAAAGTCCTTTAACAGTTTTAAGAATAGCCTCGTCAATATCTTTAACTTGAGATTCTAGACACTTAATTATATTGATAGAGGAGGCAATAGCAACATTTAGACTATCATAAGAAACCTTATCTAGACGATAAGAAGCACGCATAGCTTTTTGTAAAAGCTTTGCATTCTCATTTGGGTTTTTAAATCGATTTTTCCCAGCTTTAGAAATAAAATCAATAAGTTCTTCAATTGGAGTGTCGGCAATATGTTCAGGAGAATCGAAATAATCAATGACAGCACAAGAAGTAGAAGAAAACATATTTTGAAATGGTTTATCTTTTTTATCAGCAATGACTAAGCCAGAGAAACCAAGATAAAGATTATTCATGATATATAATTTTTCTCTAGTGATATCCTGTTTAATATGATAACGTTGTCGAGTTAAACGTTGAAGTGCAATAAATTGTGAACCTCTAAAAGGGCTAAGCTTTCTAGTTCTGCCGACTCTAGCAAAGTCAGCAAGAACAAAAGCATCTGATGGATCAGTTTTTTCGATATCATTGAAACTTTTTCTATACTTTTCAGAATCATGAGCATTTAAACAATAAACTTCAGTATTGAAATTATTAAGATATTCATTAGATGAAAAATAATTAGCAAAGTGAAATGAATAAACACCAGTAGATTCACAAACAATAATAATTTTATCAAAAAAATATTTTTGATAAATATCCCTAATCTTATTAATAATCATTTCACAACCATCAGGGGTATTAGAAAACTTACAATTGAAGAAAACATGTTCATCAAAATTCATAGCACAAATTTGATTGGATTTAAGGGAAATATCAGCACCGATAAATAAATAATTTGTCATAAATAAACAACCTTTCTATATTAAATTTTTGCTTTGAATATAACAGTTGGAATTAATACTCTAGCTTATTAATTAACAACAACCTCGCATATAAGAATACAATCTTTTACTTATGAATTTTACTACGAAGAGTAAAAGAAGAAACATCATCTGGGTTAGAAGGATAATGATTAATAAGAAGAGAAACAGTCTTTAATAGTAGACATCTAAAAAGAGCTACAAGGAGGATTAGAATATCTCCCAACTCTATAATATTCACTTATATTATAAAGCACTAGAGTATTAATTCCAACTGTCAATAAGTTCTATCAATGTACTTTAACATTGAAATAATAAAGAAAGAATTAATATGTTATAAGAATTTTAATTCAATCTTATAAACATATTATACGAGGAGTTGTTAAGATGAACAAAGATGTAATTATTGAAACAGACAGATTAATATTAAGACAATATAGATTAGAAGATGCGGATGATATAGTTGAAGGATTAAATAATCTTAATGTTTCAAGATGGTTAGCAGGAGCTCCATATCCATATACTAAAGAAGATGCCTTAAAATTTATTAATCATTCACTAGACAATAATTTATATGATTTTGCCATTGAGTTAAAAAGTGAAAATAAAGTGATTGGAGGAACCCAATTAACAAATATAGATAAACATAATGGTACTGCTGGTGGAGGCATTTGGATTAATGAAAGATACTGGGGTAAAGGATATGGAACAGAAGCATTTGGTGCTAGAATAAAATATGCATTTGAGGTATTGGGATTGCGAAGATTAGAAAATGGATATTTTAAGGAAAATGAAAAATCACATAAAATGCAGTTAAGATTTGGCTATAAAGATGAAGGAATCAGAAGAAAAAGATTTGTATCAAGAGGATCAGGAAAAATTGAAGATGAATATATCACAGGATTATTAAAAGATGAATGGATAAAATAAATTTAGAAATTGATAATTACGGAGGAGGGAGGTAATTGTTTCACTTTCTCTTTTTTTGAGTAAAAGGACTTGATTTTTATGAGTTACGTTAATATTAGATTATTGAAAGATACTGATGCAGATTACAAGTTGCTAGAAAAATGGTATCAAGAAGAAGAAATATATTCTAGTTTTGAACAAAGAAAATTAAATTATAAAGAAATAAAAGAAAAATATTATCCTAGAACTTTAAAGGCAGCGAAAGTTCCAGTTTATATGATTGAATATAAAAAAAGACCTGTTGGTATTATTCAGTATAAATTAGTAGATGATGAAGATAAAGAATTGTATCATTTAAAAGGTAATTATATATATGAAATTGATATATTTATTGGCGAATTAAATGAGCATAATAAAGGAATTGGAAGTTCAGCAATAAATAAATTATCTAAATTTTTATATCAAGAAAAAAAGGCTGACTTATTGGTAATGTGTCCGTTAAAAAATAATCAAATTGCCATAAATTGCTATGAAAAATGTGGCTTTTATATAAAGAATTATTTTAATACAAAAGATACAATAGGAATGATTCAAACATATGCTTTGATGATTAATGAAAAATAATGTTTCTTTGTAAAAATGAGTGTTTTTAAATTATGCAAAGGAGGTAAAAATGAATTTATATTTAAAAGAGCCATCAATTGAAAACAAAGAAGAGATTATAAAAATGTGCCAAGAAATTTCTCAGGATAATAAAGAAGACAATTTTGAAGGTATGAGTAATCTAAAAATGGTTTTAACTGATGGCTATGAAAAATGGCTTGAGCATAATGAAATGGATAAGCATATAGAAGATGTAAAACCAGAATGGTCTAATGCTACAAACTATATTTTGATAGATTCAAGTGGACATGTATATGGCTGTTGCTGTTTACGTCATCATTTAAAAGATGATTTAATAAATATTGGTGGCAATATAGGTTATGTTATTCGCCCAAGCCAAAGAGGTAAAGGTTACGGAACGACTCAATTAATGTTAATTCTAAATAAAGCTTATGAGCTAGGACTTGAGGAAGTACTATTAACTTGTAGAGAAAATAATAATGGGTCAAAAAAGACAATTGAGAAATGTTCATATCGAGCTGTTGAACCTGTACAATCTAGAACACCTGGTATACTTGAATTAAGATATTGGGTAGATGTTGTTAAAACCTTAAATATAACGAATTTAAGTAAATAAATTGTAATAAGTAATGTAAAAAAATTTCCTTATTTTGGAGATATATTTATAAGATTGGAGTTGATATATTGAAAAATGTAGAAACAAAAACGTTATTTACTGATAGACTAATATTAAGAAAATTTAAAATAGAAGATGCTCCTGGTATGTATAATAACTGGGCAACTGATCCTGAATGTTGCAAGTTTTTGAGTTGGGATGTACATAAAAATATTGAAGAAACTAAATCGGTAATTCAATCATGGATAAATGAGTATGAAAAGGGCAGTTATAATTGGATTGTAGAACTTAAAGATACCCATGAAGTAATAGGAAGTATTTCTGCAATTACAATTAGTAAAAAGCATTCTACAGCTGAATTAGGATATTGCTATGGCTCAAAATTTTGGAATCAAGGCTATGCAACTGAAGCATTGAGAGCAGTAACTGAATACCTCTTAACTGAATGCGATTTATATTTAATAGAAGCAAGGCATATAAGTGGCAATCCCGCTAGTGGAAAAGTAATGCTTAAAGCTAGAATGCACCAAGATGCTATTTTGAAAAATAGAAGAATTAATAAATATACTAAAGAGCGAAATGATTCAATTATATATTCAATTACGAAGGAAGATTTATAAAATAAATATGTTAATTAATAAAGATAAAGAAAGAACGGACTATATAATTCAAAATTGGATGAGATATACAAATACAATTCTTTTTTTAGAAACTTGGGAATATTTATATAATTCAAATTTTAATTCCATCGAATTCGATGGGTTTAAAAATGAGTCAGGAATAAATGACATCAAAGAGTATTTTAATTTTTTAAAATTACAAGAAAAGAACTAAACAGAAATTATTTATTCTACTTAGTTCTTTCACTGATTATTTAAAATTTTTATTTACTATTTTTCTTCTACAGTATTGGCAAACGCCAATTTTTTCCGTTATTATATTATCCGCTCCGCAATAAGGACATCTAACAAAACTCGTTGACTTTGCCTTTTCTCGCTTAATTTTCATTTTCAAATCATTTTCTTTACTATATTCTTTTTCAAGTTCCTCTTGTCTTCTAAAGTAATTACCAATACTTAAACCAATTTTTCTACCAACAATGTTAGTAACTACTGTTATTATTACTAAGATAACCGCAATTATCATAAGTCTTTTACTATATTTAATAAAATTTATTTTATAAATTTCTGCTTCAACAATCTCTCTTAAAAAAGGAATACTATCATTTTTAAGTTTTAAAAATTGTAATACTTTATCTAAAATAAGAGGAATAAGAATAATCATTCCTAAAGCAAAAAACACTAAAACTAATCTTTTCTTCTTTTTCTCATCACTAATTAAAAATCTTAAAGTTAAAAAGCACACTCCCAAAAAAGGAAAGAAATACAAAGCCACCAAAATAATAGGAATAGATGCTATTATTTTAACAAACCAATTCATAACACTTCACCTCAAAACCTAAAAAGATAACTAAATTCAACTAACTAATTAGTTATCTTTTTCATTTTTTTAAAATATTATTTTTTATAACACTAACAAGAGGATTACTATCCGCAATAGCATCAATCATATTATCTGCCATACTTTGACTACCAACAGTAGAATCATTTGCGCCTCTAATTCTAGCTCTAGTTAGATTGTTTTCTGTTTTTATAAAATTATCAACCTTTCGCAAATTCGTAACATTCGTTTTCGTTTCTACTTCATACTTATGTCTTGCTGCTTTGTTTCTATATCTAGAATAAATAATGAAATAATAAACAAAACCAACTAATAAAAACAACCAATTATAGTCAAAGTCAATATAAAGCATTGCCAAGATACCAAAAATTTCCACAATAACTGACACTATAACTAACTTAGGCATATAAATAGGAATACTACCCATCGTTTCCTGTGTCCTAGCATTAACTGCTACATAATGCAAAATTTTTTGATTACCCTTAACTTGCATATAACTATAAAGCCAAACTGGCAAATAAGCTGATTTCCACATCTGTCCCTTTATATCTAAACTTTGATTACTCCAAGCAACACCTCGGTCATATTGTGCCAAAGTATCATGAATAGAAAACTTAGCTATATCCTTAGCTTCTCCATCAACAATAGGTTTCAACTGCTCTACATTTATATCCCTTTTTTCTGAAGAAAATCCTCGTAAATAATTAGCATTAAACTGTACACAATTTTCTAAATCAAAAGGCATAATAGCATTAATAACATTATTAGTCTTATTATCATTACTATTATCAAGCTTATCTCCACTAGACTCAATTGTTAATCCCTCAATAGCTAAATCAAAATCTCTTTCAACGTGATACAAATCAGCATCATAATAAGTGGTATTATTATCACTATCAAAATGCGTTCTTTTTAAATGTTCACCCTCGCCACTCAAATAAGCATGTGAATTTATATCTACAATCATATAAGGCAAATAAACACCCATTATATTATCAGTTGTAAATTCTTGCCTAAACTTTGGATGAGCATAAAACTTTCTCTTACCAACAAATTTTTCAATATCCGCCTTAGCCACTTCTTTACTAACTTCAAAAGGTAAAACCACATCCGGAATAGCGCCATTAGGAATTTGCTGATTAACTGATAAAACATTTCGACACCAGTGACACCTAGCCTGGGCTGCGGACGCTGTATCAACTACAACCTCCGCTCCACAACTGCTACATTTTAAAGTAACTATATCACTACTATCTAGAGCAATGTCTTTAGCCCCACTAGCCAAAACTTGGCCTTGTAAATTATTTAAATCAGTCTGTAGCTTATCAAGATGAACTGGCTCAAATTCATGTCGACAAAAATTACATCTTAATTTTCCTGTACTAACATTTAAACTAATATCTGTAGCTCCACACTTTGGACATTTATTTTGTCCATCCTTAAGACTTTCATCTGTTTGAATTATCGTTGGAGTATCCAAAACTTCCTTTTTATCCATCACATTATTCTCATTTTGCATGAACTAAATACCTAAAATTTGCTTTTTAACTTTATCATAATCTTCTTGTGTAATAGCTCCTGCATCAAGCAACTTCTTCATTTCTAATAATTTGCTTTCAGGTGATTGGGTATTTTCAGTACTATTTTCTTGTTGATTAGTTGCTTGATTGAAAGCTGGTTGATAAGAAGATGGGGTTGCTTCTTGTTGCATACCACTCATCATTCCACTAGCAGCATTCATACCCATACCCATAAAAGCCATACCGGTTCCGCCTCCATTATTACCAGCAGCTTCAATTCCTCTAGCAGCAGCTTGTTGCATGAATGAGTTTCCTCTAGCACCAGCTAAAGCATCGGCTTTCTTAACATCTTTCATTAATTCTTTCGTATCATCATCATATTCTATTGCTAAAATAGCTGTCTTAACAATTTCTAAACCACGGTCACTCTTCCAATGATAAGCATCCTCAACTGCTTGAGCCATTGACTTCGCAAAACCAATTTGGTCAGACTGAATTTTTGAAATACGATTTCCTTGACTTGGGTCATTTGTGTAATTCGCAAAAGCAGCTGACAAAGTTCCAACTACTTCATTAAATAATTGACTACTAGCATCATTATCCATATCGGCAAAATCAAATACACTAGCATTTGTTTGTAAATATTGAGTAGGCACAAAATTTTTAATAAATAAAAGTGGGTCAACTATTTTCAAAGTATAAGTACCTCTCGTAATGGCCCCAACTTGAGTACCAAAATATGCATCATCCCAATATATTTCTGATTGTGTTCCAAATTTATTGTTTGGAATTTCCTTCAAATTTACATAGAATGCAAGTTGTTGAGTTGCAGGTTGGCCACCAAACTTAAATCTTTCCCATGAAGTTTTAATAGTTGATGAAATTATACCGTCACCACTAAACATTGATTTTGAATTTTGGTCATCTGACCTAAACTCATAACCACCAGCTTCAGCAATAAGACCTGTAACTTGTCCATCTTGTAAAGTAATAAGTGCACACCCTTCAGGTACAACAATCTTACTACCATTAGTAATAATATTTATAGAGCCATTTGTATTAGACCCTCTACCAGCATTTGTACCTTGTGGTACTGCTGGAAATAATGCCGCCGTAGCAGGCACTCCTGGCATTGGTACATAGTAATCTTTCCATTGGTCCGCAAAACTACCTCCAATTGCGCCACTAAAAGCTTTAATAAATCCCATATTTTTTACCTCTTTTCCTATTATTTTAAAGAATAAAAGATTAACCACAAAACTAACCTCTTAACTTTACTTAATTATATCATCAATCTCTTATTTTTATCAAATTAATTTTCAACGCTTTAACTCAGAAAAATTGTCCTAATAATTCAAAAAACAGAAACTAAAAAAGAGCCCCTAAGGGCTCAGAATCTATATACAGAGGATCTTCACATTAAATAGTGAACCTTCCTCAATAGTAATATATGTTAAATGAAAAAAAATATACCAACTAAAAATTTATTATTTTAAAAAAATATGATATCCTATATATAGTTACATAAATAAAAGGAAAACTGTCAAAAATAATAAAGGAGAACTTATGGATAATAAAGAATTAAAAAAAATATTAGAAGAAAACTTAACTACTATAAATAATTTATGGAGGTCACTTTGACATAGACGCTAAAAAGAAAGAAGTAGAAAGTTTAACAAAGAAAACACAAGAAGCTAATTTTTGGACTAATAAAGACGAAAGCGAAGCTGTCTTAAAACAAATTAGTGCTTTAAAAGAAACTATTAGTAATATAGAAAGCCTAAAAGTTCAATTAGAAAACAATTTAGAAATGCTAAATCTTTTGGAAACTGAAGAAGATGAAAGTATCAAAGCTTCTTTAGAAAAAGAAACCAAAACTTTATCTGCCAAAGTAGACAAATTAAATTTATTACTTCTTTTAAATGGACCTTATGATAAAAATAACTGTCTAATTGAAATTCATTCTGGTGCCGGTGGTACAGAAGCTTGTGATTGGGCTTTAATGCTATATCGTATGTACACAAGATATGTTGAAAAGAAACATTTCAAGATGAAAGTTTTATCTTATCAAGCTGGTGAAGAAGCTGGTATAAAAAGTGTTTCTTTCTTAGTAAAAGGTATGTATGCTTATGGCTACTTAAAAAATGAAAAAGGAATACACCGACTAGTTCGTTTATCACCATTTGATGCGAACAAGCGTCGTCATACTTCATTCGCTTCTGTCTTAGTAACTCCTGAAATTATAAAAGATAATTCTATTGAGATATCTGAAAAAGATTTGAAAATAGATGTTTATCGTTCTACCGGGGCCGGGGGTCAAGGCGTCAACACTACCGATTCAGCCGTTCGTATAACTCATCTTCCTACTAAAATTGTCGTAACCTGCCAAAATGAACGTAGTCAAATTCAAAATAAAGAGCAAGCTCTAAAAGTTTTAAAAAGTAAACTACTTTTAAAGAAATTAGAAGAGCAGGAAGAACAGTTAAATAATATAAAAGGTACTCAAATGAATATTGAGTTTGGTTCCCAAATAAGAAGCTATGTCATGCATCCATACTCTATGGTTAAAGACCACCGCAGCCAAGCTGAAACTTCCAATGTGACCAAAGTTCTTGATGGCGATATTGATTTATTTATTGAAAGCAATTTGAAAAAGGGGTTATAATTATGAATTTTTACAAAACTATCAACAAACAAAAACTACTTTCCAAAGTTAACAAAAAAACTTTTTTTAAAAGATATCTTAGTTTTTGTCTAGGAGCCTTATTAATAGCGATATCTTACAATGTCTTTATTTCACCTAATGAATTAGTTCCTGGTGGAATAGGGGGCATAGCTATTATTTTTAATCATTTTTTTAAAATACCAAATTCTCTAACCATATTAATATTTGGCTTAATCCTTTTAATTTTAAGTCACTTTCTTCTAGGCCAAGAAAAAACAAAAGCATCCATTTTAGGTTCCTTACTATTCCCTTTATTTGTCCAATTAACTAAAAATATAAACGTCTTTTTAGATTTTAATACTAATGATATTCTTTTAGCAACGGTTTTTGGTGGTGTTGTTTATGGTTTTGGTGCAGGCTTAGTTTTTAAAGCCGGTTTTACAACAGGTGGAACAGATATTATAAATCAAATAATTTCTAAATATTTTAAAACTAGTATAGGTACAAGTATGTTAATAAGTGATGGCCTAATAGTCTTTTCATCAGCTTTCTTCTTTGGACCCATAAAATGTATGTACTCAATAATTGCTTTATATATCATAAGCTTAATGTCTGACAAAGTAATTCTTGGTATTTCTGATAGTAAAGCTTTTTATATTATAACCGACCACGAGGCTGAAATAAAAGAATATATCTTAAAGTATCTTAATCATGGTGTAACCGTTTTTAATGCTAAAGGTGGCTACTTAAAAGAAAAGCAAACTGTTCTAATGTGTGTCTTACCAACTAAAGATTACTATCGCCTAAAAGAAGGTATCCATGAAATAGATGATGATGCATTCTTCGTTGTAACAGATGCCTATGAAGTATTTGGAGGTGAATAGTTATGCTTCAAAAACTTCTAACTAGAAAACATTTTTCTAACTTTTTCTTATTATTAGTTTCCCTTTTTTTAAATGCCATAATTTATAATGTCTTTCTTTTACCAATGAACCTAGTTACTGGTGGTATCAATGGTATTGCTACTTTAACAAAACACTTATATCACATAACACCAGCTACTATGCTTTTCTTAACATCTATCGCTTGTTGTCTTTTAAGCTTTATGTATCTCGGTTTCAAAAGAACTTCCGGTACTATTGCGGCCAGTTTTATTTATCCACTTTTTGTAGAACTAACTTCATCTTTAAACAATATCTTATCGTTTGATAAAAACGAATTATTTTTACTAGTTATTTTTGCTGGTGTCCTAACAGGAATAGCTAATGGTTTAATGTATAAAACTGGTTATAGTAATGGAGGACTTCCTGTAGTTAGTCAAATTCTTTACGATTATTTTAAAATTCCCATTGCTAAATCAAGTCTTTTTATAAATGTCGTAATAGTTTTAATAGGTTCTTACTTTTTTGGGACAACAAATGCCATGTACGCCATTATCTTTCTATATATAAACAGCCTAGTACTAGACAAAGTTCTTTTAGGAGTTTCCGGTAACAAAGCTTTCTATATAATTACATCAGAAGATGAAGCTATTAGAAATTATTTAGCCAACACTTTAAAACATAGCGCTACTATATTTGATGTAAAAGGTGGCTTTTTACAAAAGAAAAGAGAGGTTATTTTAACAGTTATTCCAACTAAAGAATATTTTCGTGTTACAGAAGGAATTAAACTTTTAGATAAAAACGCTTTCTTTGTTGTAACAGATGCTTATGAAGTAAATGGAGCTAAATAAGAACAGCTTTATAAAATAAATAAGACTAATAAAAATCAAGGACTAGTAAAGTAAATCATCCAAGTCCTTGATTTTTAATATTCAAAATAATTAAAAATTTTTTATTATTTCACTTACTTTAAATCATCAGCAGTAAATATAAATGATGTCATTTCTCCATCTTCAAGAGTATTTTTTTCTAAAGCATACATTAATTCTTCATAATGAATTTTAATAATTTTATAATTACCTATTTGAATATTGTCAAATGTTGAATTTTCATCATATTCTACATATTCATTGTTTTCATATCCTACAATTTGCTCTTTACCATTTTTATTAACGTTTAAATAAATAGTATTATCGTTACTTTCTCTAATTTTACAAGCTATGTTATTTACACTGTTACCTGAATTTTTAGAAGTATAATCATTGTATATTTTTTTTGCAAGCTCTAAGCATTCGTTTTTATTTTCTAAGTTTTCTCCTTTCAAATTACTCTTTTTATCACACCCAACAATTGTTAATAAAATTATGACAACAACAAAAATCTTACAAGTTTTCTTGAAAATATTATTCATATTCTTCCTCCTACTAAAAATAGTATAACACAAAAATGTTCAATGTATAAAACAAATTATAAAGACTTTACAGTACTCTTTTTACAATTATTAATTTACTTGAATAATTAAAAATAAAAATTACATTTAACGCTTAAAAAAATTAATTTAATTGCTCCAACTTTTTCTTTTCTAATTTTTTAGTATAAAATATTTGCAAAATAATGTAAAAGGGCAATATTACCAAATATAACCGCTTTTGTTTTGTCGAAATATGTGCTATAACCCGAGTTTGACAGTTGATGAAATATAAAAAGTTTAATTTTTGTTGAAATTAGGCTTTTCTTTCTAATTTTTGTATGGTATTATATCTTGAGTTTGACAGTGAAAACGTGCAAAACCTTATCTATAAAGGAAATGCACGTTTTTTGTTTGTTGAGTTTTGG